>NZ_JBTCWL010000064.1:0-22068 GCF_054325275.1 Oryzihumus sp. | reverse complement strand
GCTTGTCGGCGGCCCTGCGGCGTCGACCGGCCGGGCGCGCGGAGGGGTTCGTGGGGGTCATGGCCGCGCACGGTGCGGTCCTGCGCCGGTGGCGCAATCGCCCCGCTCTTGCCCGATGCCCACGAGTGGAACCTGCTGGCGCGACGAGGGCTACCCGGCACTGTCCCCGGTCATGTCCTACGAGTCGGCTTGTGTGTCCTGCCTGGGGCTCGTTGTGTGTCCTCGTTGTCCCCGGACACAGCAAAACCCCGCACCGTGTGGAGCGGCGCGGGGCTCTGACCTGCTGGTTTCTGTCTCAACACAGAGCGCGCCCGAAGGGATTCGAACCCCTAACCTTTTGATCCGTAGTCAAATGCTCTATCCGTTGAGCTACGGGCGCTTGCCGCTCTCCGGACTGGTCCGGCGCAACGGGAGATGAGAATACCCGAGCGCGACCGTGGCGCGAAATCGCGGTCCGAGACCGGTCCCGAAGCACCCCACCCGGCTGTCTGGAAGCACCCTGCCCGGCCCGGCCGGCCAGGCCCGTGGCCGTCCCGACGAGCCGGCTCCCCGGACCCTCCTCCGGACCCCGGCAGTCGGCATACGGTCCGGACCGGCACAGGGCCGAAGGGCCCCTCTCCGCAACCGATCTTGCAGCGAATCGGTCGCTTTCTTGCAGGTAATTGCAAGAAACCGACAAGGAACCGGACTTTGTGAGACGTTTCACGAGCGAGCGCTGAACACGACGGTTCCGCCCACCCTCGGACCGGGGCTACCTTGGCAACCACAAGCGCGTTCACCATGTGGACACCATGTCGCCAACTCCGTCGGGGGCTGTAGCAAGCGTCGCCCGACGAGGGGGCGGCACGGGGCCCGCATCGGACGCACCACCGCAACTGACGCAGGCGACCAGCACGCGGTCGCCGCGCGAAAGGGATGGCCCGATCTCATGACGACTGAGACGACCACAGCAACCCCCGCCACGGCCACGCCTGGCGCCGAGATCCCGAGTGACGGCAGCACCACTCATGCCCGGCTCGCGTCCTGGGTTGCTGAGGTTGCCGCCCTCACGACGCCGGACCGCATCCACTGGGTCACCGGGTCAGACGAGGAGTGGAAGGCGCTGACCGACGAGCTCGTCGAGGTCGGCACCTTCACCCGGCTCAACGAGGACCTCAAGCCCAACTCGTTCCACTGCGCCTCCGACCCCAGCGACGTCGCACGGGTCGAGGACCGGACCTACATCTGCTCCGTCGAGGAGAAGGACGCCGGGCCCACCAACAACTGGATGGCGCCGGACGAGATGAAGGCGATCATGACCGACCTCTACCAGGGGTCGATGAAGGGCCGGACCCTCTATGTCATCCCCTTCGTCATGGGGCACCTCAACGCCGAGAAGCCGATGTTCGGCGTGGAGATCACCGACTCCGCCTACGTCGTCGCCTCGATGCGCGTCATGGCCCGCATCGGCACCAAGGTCCTGAAGCGGATCGAGGAGCTCGACGCCGACTTCGTGCCCGCCCTGCACTCCGTGGGCGCGCCGCTCGAGCCGGGCCAGAAGGACGTCGCCTGGCCGTGCAGCGACACCAAGTACATCGTGCAGTTCCCCGAGGAGCGGATGATCTGGAGCTACGGCTCCGGCTACGGCGGCAACGCCCTGCTCGGCAAGAAGTGCTACTCCCTGCGCATCGCCAGCGTCATGGCCCGCGACGAGGGTTGGCTGGCCGAGCACATGCTCATCCTCAAGCTCACCTCCCCCGAGGGCACGGTCAAGTACATCGCCGCCGCGTTCCCGAGCGCCTGCGGCAAGACCAACCTGGCCATGCTCGAGCCGACCATCCCTGGCTGGAAGGTCGAGACCCTCGGCGACGACATCGCCTGGATGAAGTTCGGCAAGGACGGCCGCCTCTACGCCGTCAACCCCGAGTTCGGCCTGTTCGGCGTCGCGCCGGGCACCGGCTGGGACACCAACCCCAACGCGATGCGCACCATCGCCAAGGGCAACTCGGTGTTCACCAACGTCGCCCTGACCGACGACGGTGACATCTGGTGGGAGGGCATGACCGAGGAGAAGCCGGCCCACCTGACCGACTGGAAGGGCCGCGACTGGACGCCCGAGTCGACCGAGCCGAGCAGCCACCCCAACAGCCGCTTCTGCACCCCGATCGAGCAGTGCCCGATCCTGGCGCCGGAGTACGACGACCCGCAGGGCGTGCCGATCTCGGCGATCCTGTTCGGTGGCCGCCGCAAGACGACCATCCCGCTGGTCACCGAGGCCCGCGACTGGGTACACGGCACGTTCATGGGCGCGACGCTCTCCTCCGAGACCACCGCTGCCGCCACCGGCGCCGTGGGCGTCGTGCGCCGCGACCCGATGGCGATGCTGCCGTTCATCGGCTACAACGCCGGCGACTACTTCAACCACTGGATCAAGGTCGGCAAGGACGCGGACGCGGCCAAGCTGCCCAAGATCTTCTACGTCAACTGGTTCCGTCGCGACGCCGACGGTGGCTTCGTGTGGCCCGGCTTCGGCGAGAACTCCCGCGTCCTCAAGTGGGTCGTGGAGCGCCTCGAGGGCACCGCGGCCGCGGTCGAGACCCCTATCGGCCACGTCCCGACGCCGGAGTCCCTCGACACCGAGGGCCTGGACATGACCGAGGAGCAGCTGCGCATCGCGCTCGACGTCGACGCCGACGAGTGGGCCGCGGAGATCCCGCAGATCCAGGAGTGGTTCGAGAAGTTCGGCGAGACGCTGCCGACGACGCTGTGGACCGAGCTGGACGGCCTCAAGGCCCGCCTCGGCGTGAAGTAACCACAGGGCATACGCCCCAGGGGCCCGGCACGCAGCCTGCGTGCCGGGCCCTGTGCATCCCCCTCCGGTATGCCGTGCCCCTCACCTCCCAGCATGATGGCTGGACCACCCCACCCACCCGAGGAGAGCCATGTCCGACAGCACCGGAGTCGTCTTCCCCGAGGTGGACGGGGCGCGCAGCACCTCGGCTCTCGGGCGGGCCGTCGTGGCCGACGCGCTGCGGGCGGTGGACCCGGTGGGGTCGCGGGCCGCGGAGCAGGAGACGAGCTGGCGGCACGGCTACGTGGCCCACTTCCGCCGGCTGCTGGAGGCCGGGCTGCTCTCCCCTGACGCCGCCCGCATCATCGCGGCCGACGGTCTGGCCTCACTGCACGACCGGATGCGGGTGAGGCTGGAGTCCGGCGACGAGGTGGGCCTGGCCGAGTCGTTCGCCCTGCCCGGCGACGCGGACCCGCTCGGCACCGAGGTCGTCGAGGGCCGGGGCGAGCCCGAGCGCGAGCTGTCCCTGCCGTGGCACGGCGAGCGCCTGCGCGGTGACGCGCTGCGGCGGCGGCTGGACGCGTGGGAGGAGGACGGCGTCCTCGAGCCCAGCGCGGCCGAGGCCGTCCGCGAGGTGCAGGCCCACCCGGAGTGGCTGGACCTGACCGACCAGCGGGTGGTCGTGCTGGGCGCCGGCTCGGAGATGGGCCCGCTGCGGGCGCTGCTCTCCTGGGGCGGGGACGTCGTCGGCGTCGACCTGCCCCGGCCCGAGGTGTGGTCGCGGCTGGCGGAGCTGACGTCGCGCTCGGCCGGCCGGCTGCAGCTGCCGGCCCCGGTGACCTCCGACCCGCGCCCCTTGGAACAGCGGGCCGGCGCCGACCTGGTCCACCGCCTGCCGCAGGTGGCGGACTGGCTCACCGGCATCGAGGGGCCGCTGGTGCTGGGCAACTACGTCTACGCCGACGGCGCGACCAACGTCCGCGTGGCGATGGCCGTCGACGCCCTGACCGTGGAGCTCCAGCGTCGCCGGGACGACGTGGCGCTGGCCTTCCTGGCCACGCCGACTGACGTGTTCGCCGTGCCCGCCGACGCAGTGGCCCGGTCCAGCTACGCCTACGACCACGCCGGGGCCCGCACCCTGCTGCGCCAGCCGCTGCGGGTGCTCAGCGGGGGCCGGCTGCTGCGCCGCAACTACGCCCCCGGCGCCGACCCCGGCGTCAACGACAGCCTGGTCCCCCAGCAGGGCCCCAACTACGCCCTCGCAAAGCGGCTGCAGCGCTGGCGCGCCACGACGGCCCGGGCGGCGGGCAGCGTGGTGTCCCTGAAGGTGGCCCCGCCCACCCGGACCCGCTCGGTGGTCAAGAACCGGGCCCTGGCTGCGGCCTACGCCGGGGCGCACCGCTTCGGCATCGAGGTGTTCGAGCCGGCCACGAGCAACGTGCTCATGGCCGCCCTGCTCGTGCACGACCTGCGGGCCGGCACGCCCGCGCACGAGCACCCGTGGCAGGACGAGGCGTTCGGCGCGGTCCACGGCGGCCTGTGGCGCGGACCCTACGACCCGCGCAGCGCCCTCGGCCTGGCGGTTGTCCTCGGCCTCGGCGGCGCGCGGGGCTGAGCCGCGCTACCCGCGCGCGGCCCGCTCCCGCTGCGAGGCCGGCGGCCGCACGCTGCCGCCGCAGACAGGCAGCACGCCGAAGTCCTTGTATGCCGCGTGCCTCGTCACCGTCGAGCGCGAGGCCGGCCGGGGCTGGTGCGCGCGCAGCCACTCCCGCGGGGTCATGTCGTCCGCCCCCTGGTCGAGCCGGTCTGGCCCTGGGGGTCCTGGCCCGGGAGGCCCGGCAGCTGGCCGCTCTGGCCCTCCGGGGCGCCGGGGAGCTGACCGAGCTGGCCACCCTGCCCCGGACCGAAGCGACCCGGCCCGCCACCGGGGCCGAACTGGCCCTGCCCGCCCGGACCGAACTGCCCGCCCTGACCGGGGCCGAACTGGCCGCCGGGGCCGGACTGGGTCTGGCTCTGGTCCCCGATCACCGCGGCGGCGCCGACAGCGCCGACCGCGGCGAAGCCGATCGCCAGGGCCGCGGCGATGGCGGTCTTGCGACCGGACCACACCGGAGGCTGGACGGCGGGCGGAGCAGCCGGCGACGCGGCATACGAGATGGTGTCGACCTGGATCGGCCCGGCGAGGTCCGGGCGGGTGGCGGTCGTGGGCAGCTCCGCGGTGGGGCTGTGGGCCCAGGGGGTCTGCGGGGACGAAGCACGCATGGTGGGTCTCCTCGGTGGCGGGGTCATCGCCGTCGAGACTGGGCCGCAGGCCTGTGACGGGGCTGTGACGGTCATGTCCGGTCGCTGAGACCCCACCACAGAGCGTTCACAGGGTTTGTACAGGAACTCGCGATGGTCCCTTCAGGTAACCCCGCTTCACTGAGTGCCATGAGCCAGTCGACCGCCCGCCCTGCGTCCGCCCCGCTGCGCCGTTTCGACGGCGCCCCGGTGCGCGTCCTCGTCGTCGACGACGAGAACAACCTCACCGAGCTGCTCAGCATGGCCCTGCGCTACGAGGGCTGGGAGGTCCGCTCGGCGGGCACCGGCATGGCTGCCGTGCGCGCCGCCCGCGAGTTCCAGCCCGACGCCGTCGCGCTGGACATGATGCTGCCCGACTTCGACGGCATGGAGGTGCTGCGCCGGATGCGCGCGGACAACCCCAACGTGCCGGTGCTCTTCCTCACCGCGCGTGACGCCGTCGAGGACCGCGTCGCGGGGCTGACGGCCGGCGGCGACGACTACGTCACCAAGCCGTTCAGCCTGGAGGAGGTCGTGGCGCGGCTGCGCGCGCTCATGCGCCGCACCGCCGTCATGGCCGAGGATGCCGGGTCCCAGCTGGTCGTCGGCGACCTGGTCATGGACGAGGACAGCCACGAGGTCACCCGCGGCGGCGACCCGGTCAACCTGACGGCGACCGAGTTCGAGCTGCTGCGCTACCTCATGCGCAACCCCAAGCGGGTGCTGTCCAAGGCGCAGATCCTGGACCGGGTCTGGAACTACGACTTCGGCGGCCAGGCCAACGTCGTCGAGCTCTACATCTCCTACCTGCGCAAGAAGATCGACGTCGGCCGGGAGCCGATGATCCACACCATGCGCGGTGTGGGCTACGTGCTCAAGCCCGCGACCTGAGCCCCAGTCGTCCCATGAGCCGCCCCACGTGGATGCGTCCGGCGACCTGGACACTGCGCTCAAAGCTGGTCGCCTCGACCGTCGCGCTGTTCCTCACCATCACGGTCGCCACGGGCGTGGTCACCGTGCTGGCGCTCAACGGCTTCCTCATGGGGCAGCTCGACAGCCAGCTCATGGCCCAGGCCCACCGGGTCACCGACGGCCGCGGTGGTGGGGAGGACCACCCCAACGGCCCCTCCCCCCGACCCACCCCCGGCGGGTTGCCTCCCGGTCTCGGCGGCGGCTTCGTGCACGTCGAGCTCGAGGGCTCGGACATCGGTGAGAACGTCGTGGTCACACCCGCCCAGGGTGCCGGCGAGCTCTCGGCGACCCAGCTCGCCCTCCTCGAGCGGGCCGGACTCAGCGACCGCCCTGCCACCGTCGACCTCGGCGGCAACACCGGCGCCTACCGCCTCGTGGCCACACGCACCGCCGACGGCCGCACCTTGGTCACCGGCCTGCCCGTGGGCCCGCAGCGCGAGACCGTGGCACGGCTCTCGTTCATCGTCGTCCTGGCCACCGCCTTCGGCCTCATCGCCGTGGCAGCAGCCGGGCGCTGGCTGGTGCGCCGCAACCTGCTCCCGCTCGAACGCGTCGCCGCCACCGCCACCAAGGTCTCGCACCTGCCCCTGGACTCCGGTGCGGTCGCCCTCGCCGAGCGGGTGCCGGCCGAGTTCACCGACGAGCGCACCGAGGTCGGCCAGGTCGGCTCGGCGCTCAACGGCCTGCTCGACCACGTCGGCGAGGCCCTGAACGCCCGCCACGAGAGCGAGATGCGCGTGCGCCAGTTCGTCGCCGACGCCAGCCACGAGCTGCGGACGCCCCTGGCGTCCATCCGCGGGTATGCCGAGCTGTCCCGCCGCGCGCCGGAGCCCGTGCCGCCGTCGGTCACCCACGCGCTGGGACGGGTGGAGTCCGAGGCGCAGCGGATGACCGAGCTCGTCGAGGATCTGCTGCTGCTGGCCCGCCTGGACGCCGGCCGGCCGCTGGAGCGCGAGCCGGTCGACCTGACCCGGCTGGTCGTGGACGCCGTCAGCGACGCCCATGCCGCCGGCCCGGACCACGTCTGGCAGCTCGACGTGCCGGACGACGCCGTCAACGTCTCCGGCGACTCGGCTCGCCTGCACCAGATCGTCGCCAACCTGCTGGCCAACGCCCGGACGCACACCCCTCCCGGCACCACCGTGCGCACCAGCGTCGCCGAGACTGACGGCGAGGTGAGCGTCACCGTGGAGGACAACGGGCCCGGCATCCCGGACGCGTTGCAGCCCAACGTGTTCCAGCGGTTCGCGCGCGGCGAGGCGTCCCGGTCCCGAGCGGCCGGCAGCACCGGCCTCGGGCTGAGCATCGTGCACGCCGTGACGCTGGCCCACGGTGGGCGCGTCGACCTGTCGAGCAAGCCCGGCCAGACGGTCTTCCGGGTCGCCCTCCCGGCTCACTAGCCCACCTCAGCCACCTCACAGGCACGGCACAGGCCCGGCTCCCAGAGTCGACGTCATGGACACCATGAGGCTTCCCAGGCACGCGGCGCAGCCCGTGGCCGGACCCGCCGAAACCACTGCGCCGCAACGCTCCTGGGAGCGTCCCGCACTGGTCGGCCTATTGGTCGCGACGGCTGCGCTCTACTTCTACGGGCTCACCGCCAGCGGCTGGGCCAACTCCTTCTACTCCGCTGCCGTCCAGGCCGGCAGCGAGAGCTGGAAGGCCTTCTTCTTCGGCAGCTCCGACACCGGCAACTCGATCACCGTCGACAAGACGCCCGCCTCGCTGTGGGTGACGGCACTGTCGGTGCGCGCGTTCGGGCTCAGCTCGTTCAGCATCCTCATGCCCGAGGTGCTCATGGGCGTCGCCTCGGTCGGCGTGCTGTATGCGACGGTCAAGCGCCAGTTCGGTGCCGCCGCAGGCCTGCTCGCCGGCGCCGTCCTCGCGCTGACCCCGGTCGCGGTGATGATGTTCCGCTTCAACAACCCCGACGCACTGCTCGTGCTGCTCATGACCCTCGGGGCGTGGGCGACGATGAAGGCGATCGAGAAGGCCAGCCCCCGCTGGCTCGTCTGGGTCGGCGTCCTCGTCGGCTTCGGCTTCCTCACCAAGATGCTGCAGGCCCTGCTGGTCGTGCCGGCCTTCGCCCTGGCCTACCTCGTGGCCGCGGACACCCCGCTGCGCAAGCGCCTCCTGCACCTGCTCGCCGCCGGCGCCGCCATGGTCGTCTCGGCCGGCTGGTGGCTGGCCATCGTCGAGCTCATCCCCGCCGCCGACCGTCCCTACATCGGCGGCTCGCAGACCAACTCCATCCTCGAGCTCGCCCTCGGCTACAACGGCCTGGGCCGGATCACCGGCAACGAGACCGGGTCCGTCGGCGGCGGCGCGGGCCCGAACGGCGGCGGCAGCCTATGGGGCGCGACCGGTCTGACCCGGATGTTCAACAGCGACATCGGCGGCCAGGTGTCCTGGCTCATCCCGAGCGCACTCATCCTGCTCGCCGTCGGCCTGTGGCTGCGCGGCCGGGCACCGCGCACGGATGCTCGCCGTGCGGCATACATCGTGTGGGGTGGCTGGCTGCTCGTCACCCTGCTCACGTTCAGCCTGATGGCCGGCATCTTCCACGCCTACTACACGATCGCCCTCGCCCCGGCCATCGGCGCGCTGGTCAGCATGGGGGCCAGGGAGGCATGGGAGCACCGGCGCGGGCTGGTCGGCTCGCTCACCCTCGCCATCGCCACCGCGGCGGCCGCGGTCTGGTCCTACACGCTGCTCGCCCGCACCCCCGACTGGTTCCCGTGGCTGCGCGTCGCGGTCGTCGTCACGGGCCTGTTCGCCGCCGCGATGTTCCTGGTCATCGGCCGGGTCCACCGCCGCGCGGTGCCGGTGGTCGCCACCGCGGCGCTCGTGGCCGTGCTCGCCGGCCCTGCGGCATACAGCCTGTCCACCGTGGCGACCCCGCACACCGGCTCAATCCCGAGCGCCGGGCCGTCCGGCCAGGGCGGCATGGGTGGCCCCGGTCGCGGCATGGCCGGTGGGCCTCCCGGCGGCTTCGGCGGGCGGACCGGCACCGCCCGGGGTGGGACCCGGCAGAGACCCGGCGGCGGCATGGGCGGCCTGCTCGACGCCAGC
This sequence comes from Oryzihumus sp., assembly GCF_054325275.1. NCBI lineage: Bacteria > Bacillati > Actinomycetota > Actinomycetes > Micrococcales > Intrasporangiaceae > Oryzihumus > Oryzihumus sp. Next base: position 12,974 of record NZ_JBTCWL010000064.1, on the reverse strand, counting down.
ACCCCGAGCACCGAGGTCGTCTCGGCCCTGTCGGCGAACGCATCGAAGTACACCTGGGTCGCCGCGGCGATCGGCTCGCAGAACGCGGCCGGCCTGCAGCTGGGCACCCGGCTGCCGGTCATGGCCATCGGCGGCTTCAACGGCAGCGACCCCTCGCCGACGCTGGCCCAGTTCCAGGCGTGGGTCAGCCAGGGCAAGGTGCACTACTTCCTCGCCGGCGGCCGGGGCGGGCCCGCCGGCGGCCGGGGCGGCCCCGGCGGCGGCATGGGCGGGTCGGGCACGGCCAGCCAGATCAGCAGCTGGGTGGAGCAGAACTACACCGCGGTCACGATCGGCGGCTCGACCTTCTACGACCTGACCCAGCCGAACAGCGGTGCCACCTCATCGACCACGACCGGCGTGAACTGAGGTGAACCCGATGAGCGCCTGCCCCGTCCTCGACGTCGTCATCCCCGTCCACAACGAGGAGCAGGCCCTGCCGGCGTGCGTCCGCCGCCTCGCCGGGCACCTGCACGCGACGTTCCCCTACCCGTTTCGGATCACCGTGGCTGACAACGCCAGCACCGACCGGACGTGGGACGTGGCCCTGAGCCTGGCCGCGGCGATGCCCGAGGTGTACGCCGTGCACCTGGACCGGAAGGGACGGGGCCGGGCGCTCAAGGCGGTCTGGTCGGCCTCCGACGCGCCGATCCTGGCGTACATGGACGTCGACCTGTCCACCGACCTCGACGCGCTGTGGCCGCTGGTCGCCCCGCTGATGTCGGGACACTCCGACGTGGCGATCGGCAGCCGGCTCGCCCGTGGCGCCCGGGTGGTGAGGGGCGCGAAGCGGGAGGTGATCTCCCGCGCGTACAACCTCATCCTCCGGGCGGCGCTGGGCGCGCGGTTCAGCGACGCGCAGTGCGGGTTCAAGGCGATCCGCGCTGACGTGGCCGCCGAGCTGCTGCCGCTGGTGGAGGACCCGACCTGGTTCTTCGACACCGAGTTGCTCGTCCTGGCCGAGCGCAGCGGACTGCGCATCCACGAGGTGCCGGTCGACTGGTTCGACGACCCGGACAGCCGCGTGGCGATCGTGCAGACCGCCCTGGACGACCTCCGCGGCGTGCGCCGGATGCGGCGCGGGATGCGCTCGGGCCGCCTGCCGGTGGGGGACATCCGCGCCCGGATCGGCAGGCGCCCGCACGAGCAGCAGCTCGCCGGCCGGCTGGTCGGCCAGCTGTGGCGGTTCGGCGGGATCGGCGTCGCAAGCACGGTCCTGCACCTTGGCCTGTTCGCGCTGCTGCGCCCGGGGCTGCCCTCGGCGCAGGTGGCCAACGTGCTCGCGCTGTTCGTCGCGACGGTCTTCAACACCGCGGCCAACCGGCGGTGGACCTTCGGGCTGCGCGACCGGCGCGGGGCCGGGCTGCAGCAGGCTCAGGGGCTGCTGGTGTTCGGCATCACGCTGGTGATGAACAGCGCCGCGCTGGGGCTGCTGCACGTGCTGGCGCCCGACGCAGGGACCGGCGCGCAGACCCTGACCATCGCCATGGCCAACGTGGTCTCGACGGCCGTCCGCTTCGCGGCGATGCGCTGGTGGATCTTCCGCACCCCCGCCGTGACGCTCGCGCCGGACGCCATGAGCCAGCTGGGCGAGGGCGCGCGTCAGGCGTAGCGCTTGAGCTCGCGCCGGGCGAGCGCCATGCGGTGCACCTCGTCCGGCCCGTCGGCCAGGTGCAGCATCCGCGCCTGGGCGTACAGCTCGGGCAGGACCGTGTCCTGGCAGACGCCCATCCCGCCGTGGGCCTGCATCGCCCGGTCGATCACCCACGTGGCCATCTCCGGAACCGCGACCTTGATCGCCGAGATCTCCACGGCGGCGCCCCGGTTGCCGACGGTGTCCATCAGCCACGCGGTCTTGAGCACAAGCAGCCGGGCCTGCTCGATGCGGATCCGCGCCTCGGCGACCCACTCCTGCACGACGCCCTGTGCGGCCAGCGGCTTGCCGAACGCCACGCGCTGCTGCACCCGCTCGCACATGAGGTCGTAGGCCCGCTCGGCCATGCCGATCAGCCGCATGCAGTGGTGGATCCTCCCTGGCCCGAGCCGGGCCTGGCCGATGGCGAACCCGCGGTGGAGCTCCCCGAGGAGGTTCTGCCGAGGGACCCGCACCGCGTCATACACGATCTCGGCGTGCCCGCCGTGCGGGCCGTCGGTGTAGCCGAGCACGTGCGTGGACCGGCGCACGTCGACGCCTGGGGTGTCCAGCGGGACGACGACCATGCTGTGCCGCTGGTGCCGCTCGCCGTCGGGGTCGGACAGGCCCATGACGATGGCGACCTTGCACTCCGGGGCCATCGCGCCGCTGGACCACCACTTGCGGCCGGTGACGACGAGCTCGTCGGCGTCGACCTCGATGCGGGTGGCGATGTTGTTGGCGTCGGAGCTGGCGACCTCGGGCTCAGTCATCGAGTACGCCGAGCGGATCTCCCCGCGCAGCAACGGTTCCAGCCACTGCTGCTGCACCGCCGGTGTCGCGAAGTGCGCGAGCACCTCCATGTTGCCGGTGTCCGGCGCGGCGCAGTTCATCGCCTCGGGGGCCAGCATCGGGGAGCGGCCGGACAGCTCGGCCAGCGGGGCGTACTCCAGGTTGCTCAGCCCGGCGCCCCGCTCACCGGGCAGGAACAGGTTCCACAGCCCGCGACGCTGCGCCTCGGCCTTGAGCTCGGCCATGACCGGCGGACGCCCCCACGGGTTGCTCTGCGCCTGCGCCGCGACCTGCTCGTGGAACGTCGCCTCGGCCGGGTAGATCACCTCGTCGAGGAAGTCCTGCACGCGCTCGCGCCACTGCTCCATGACCGGGGTGAAGCCGAAGTCCATGGCCCGACCCTAGGACACCCCGGTATGCCGTGCCCCTCACCTCCGGGTCACCCCGGGGCGTCACCCTCGCGCGGGGCCTCGGGCATCTGTTGGGCGATGAGGCGCATGAACAGCCAGATGAGCGCGGTCTGCCAGGCCAGGATGACCAGGATCAGCAGCGGCCACCAGTGGGTGACCGCTTCGACCCGGGCCGCGTGGGGCACGGCGCCGAGGCTGAACACGGCCAGCAGGAACGAGGCCCAGAGCGCCACCGCCGCCGCCCGGTAGCCCCGGCTGGGGTCGCGCGGCGGGTCGATGCCCAGGCCGCGGACGTCGTGCGGCGGGTGGTCGCGCAGCATCCGCCGCGTCAGGCGGTAGACCCGCGTGCGGGGGTAGTCCCGCGCCAGCATCGCGCGCACCCGCGCCGCATACCGTGGCCGCCACAGAAGCGAGGCGGGCAGGGTGACCGCCTCGATGCGGGCGCTCTCGGCGCGGAACCCGCGGTCGCCCAACACGCACCGGCCGCGCGCCGCGACGACGGCCGCGACGGGGCCGACCGAGACGGTGGCGCTGCCCGGCAGGTACCACGCGTAGAGCCCGCACCGGCACCGCGGCCCGGGCGGGTGATGGCCGTGCTCGGCGCAGCGTGCGTGCTGCAGCGCGCCGTCCCACGGCCCCTCCGAGACGTGGACCAGGGGGTAGAGCCCGTCCCGGCGGAGGGTGAACTGCCGGTAGCCGCGCAGCTCCCCGGGGACCAGCGCGGGCCCCTCGCTCACGAGGGTGTCGGCTCGGGCTGCCGCACCGGCGGCGGCGGGGCGGTGGCCGGTTCCTCCGTCAGCGGCTCGAACTCGACCTCGCGCCGCTCGGTCCCGATGTCTCCCATGGCGCACCTCCCACGTGCTCACGGGCACCCGGCCCGTGCCTCCCATCGTCGGCTCGCCTGGCCCCGCCTGTCGAGGTCCAAAAGGGCGGTATGCCGTGCGTTCACCTCGCTGCCAGAAGCCCACCGAACGCACCTGTTCCGTCGTTTCAGGGCTGGCAGGCACCCGAAACGACGGATGTGGTGCGTTCGGTCGTGGAGTGGACTGCGAGGCGGCGGGATGCGCCCCTCCGGGCGCCAGAGGCGGCGGCAGCCCTGGCCCGCTGCGCTCAGGCTCCACCCACATCCCCCATGCTTCAAGAGATGACAGAAGGCCCCAGGACGTCGTCCTGGGGCCTTCTGTCATCTGCGGAGGCGGCGGGATTTGAACCCGCGAGAGGTGATTAACCTCAACCCGCTTAGCAGGCGGGCGCCATAAACCGGGCTAGGCGACGCCTCCGTGCGCACGGCGACGGCTGTGCCGAAGCACCACCACGGACCGTGAGCCTGCACAGGCTATCCGCCCGCGCACCGCCGGGGCAAAACGGGTGCCCGGCATGGCGAGAAGGGCTCAGTGCAGCGAGCAGATGTCGGCGTTGGCGGTGCGCGCCTTGAACGTCGCCGAGGTCGTCGGAACGGTCGCGGTCAGGGAGTGCGACGGCAGCGGGTCGCTGCCGATGCGGTTCGGGACAGCCACGACGTTCGGGCTGTTCGCGCCGATGCTGACCTCGATCGTCTCGCCGAGCAGGTCGTCCTGCTTCAGCTTCGCCCCGGGGAACGCGGCCGCGACGGTGCGGGCCGAGTCCGCCTTGCTGGGGCTGTAGCTGACGATGACGCCGCCGTGGGGGTTGCTGCCGGACTTGAACCCCTCGACCTGGAAGCCCTGCAGCTGCAGGTCCCCGGCGTCCTGGCGGGCGATCCCGGAGACGCCGGAGTCGTTGATGACGGACACGTGGATCCTGTCGGGCGTGACCGTCAGCGGCTCCTGGGACGGCGCGGGCGTGACCGGCCCCGTGGGTGCCTTCTTCTTGCCCGTGCCCGGCAGGGGGTCGTCGTTGGCGATGGCCTGCCACAGCGCGGACGCCCTGGAGGTCCACTGGACCAGCGCCTTGGGCCGCGGCGGGTAGGGCTCGACCGGGACGGTCACGAACCGGATCTGCGAGGACGGCAGCCCCTGGACGCTCTGTGCCACCTCCCGCAGCGCGTTGAGGTTGCCCAGGCCCGGGTCGGTGGTCAGAGACTTGGTCGCGGCGTCGAGGAAGCGGAACAGCTTGTCCGGCCGCAGCAGCGTGCCGCTGCTGGTCGCGGTCTGCACCATCGAGGACAGGAACGCCTGCTGCCGGTCGATCCGGCTCAGGTCGGAGCCGTCCCCGAGGGTGTAGCGCGCCCGGACGAACGCCAGCGCCTCCTTGCCGGTGACCTGGCTTCGACCCGCCGGCAGCTTCAGGCCGCTCTTGGGGTCGTTGACCGCTTTGGGCACGCACACAGGGATGTCCCCGAGGGCGTCGACCATTGCCTCGAAGCCAAGGAAGTTGATCACCATGAAGTGGTCGATCCGGACGCCGGTGTTCTGCTCGACCGTCCGGATGGTGCACGCCGGGCCACCAAGCTCGAAGTTGGCGTTGAACTGCCGGTCCGGCCAGGTGGCGATGTCGTTGTTCTTGTCCTTGCAGGACACCGGGCCCTTGACCACGGAGTCCCGCGGGATGCTGACGACGATCGCGGACTTGCGGTCGGCGGCCAGGTGCACGAGCAACGTGGTGTCGGACCGGGCGCCGGCGATGTCCTTGGAGCTCCCGAACCCGGTGACCCCCGCGCCCAGGTCACGGGTGTCGGAACCCATGACCAGGATGTTCATCGGCGGCAGGTCGGTCTGCGCGTCAACAGTTGCCTTGGACTTCGGCCGCACCCCGAGCTCACCGGCCAGGTCCAGCTTGTGGATGTTGCCGTTGAGCTTGATGTAAGCCAGCAGGCCCAGCACGAGGACCACGGCCATCACGGCTGCCCCGATGATGGCGCCGCGCCGCAGCAAGGGGTGCCGGTGGGTCCGCCGGTGCTCGTCCCGCACGGCCCGTCGGGTGGTGAGCTCGGACGCGGTCGCATCGAGGCCCTCGCCCCGGGAGTGGGTGTCGAGGGCCTCCCGACGCGACCTGCCTCGGCCGCGATCCGCGCGTGAGCGGGTCACTCAAGAGCCTTCCGTATGCCGTACCGGACAGCGCGCTCCGCGCGCACATCCGGTTGTAACCGAGGGAGTGTAGACGGCCCCCATGTGCGTTCCCCAAACCTACGCTGGACGTCAGGTGAGCGTCTCGACGCTGAGCTGCCCCTCGGCATACCGCCGGCGCAGGACCTTCTTGTCGAACTTCCCGACGCTGGTCTTGGGCACCTCGTCGATGAACGCCCAGCGCTCCGGCACCTGCCAGTGAGCCAGTCTGGCGGCCAGGAACTCCTGCAGGGCCGTCGCGTCGACGGTGGCGCCGGGGGCGCGCACCACGGTGGCCAGCGGCCGCTCCCCCCACTTCTCGTCCGGCACCCCGACCACGGAGGCCTCGACCACCTCGGGGTGGGCCATCAGGGCGTTCTCGAGGTCGACCGAGGAGATCCACTCACCACCGGACTTGATGACGTCCTTGGCGCGATCGGTCAGGACGAGGAACCCGTCGGGGGTCAGCGAGCCGACGTCGCCGGTGCGCAGCCAGCCCTCGTCGAACTTGCTCTCGGCGTCGGCACGCTCGGCCTCGCTGTTCTGGCCGTTGTCGTAGTAGGAGCCGGTGATCCACGGCCCGCGCACCTCGACCTCGCCGACGCTGGCGCCGTCCCACGGCTGCTCGGCGCCGTCGGGCCCGACGAGGCGGTAGTCCAGCGACAGGGCGACCCGCCCCTGGGTCTCCCGGTAGTGCCAGTGCTCCTCACCGGTGGTGCCCACCGGGGCGACCGCCGTCGAGCCCAGCGGCGACATCTCGGTCATCCCCCAGGCGTGGACGACCGTGACGCCGTGCCGCTCCTGCATCGCCCGCATCAGCGCCGGCGGGCAGGCCGAGCCGCCGACGACGACCGAGCGCACCGACGAGCAGTCGGTGGGGTGCTCGTCCAGGTAGCGCAGCAGGTCGTTCCAGATGGTCGGCACCGCGCCGCCACCCGTGACCTTCTCGGTCTCGATCATGCGCGCCAGCGGCTCGGCCTGCAGGAACCGGTCCGGCAGGATCAGCGAGGCGCCGGCCATGAGCGCGGCGTAGGGCAGGCCCCACGCGTTGGCGTGGAACATCGGGACCACGGCGAGCAGCCGGTCGCCCTGGCGGATGTCGAGGCTGGTCGGCATGCACACCTGCATGGTGTGCAGGTAGTTGGAGCGGTGGGAGTAGACGACGCCCTTGGGGTTGCCCGTGGTGCCGGAGGTGTAGCACATCGACGACGCCGAGGTCTCGTCCAGCTCGGGCCAGTCGAAGGTGTCCGGCTGGCCGGAGAGCAGCTCGTCCCAGTCGTGCACGCCCTCGATCCGGTCACTGGCCCCCGCCAGGGCGTCGCGGACCTCGTCCGTGACCGGCCCGTTGACGATGACGTGGCGGACCGTCGCCAGGTGCGGCAGCAGCTTGCTGAACGGCGCGGCGAGGGAGTTGTCGACGATGACGACCTGGTTCTCCGCGTGGTTGGTCACGTAGATGACCTGCTCGGGGAAGAGCCGGATGTTGAGCGCATGCAGGACGGCACCCATCGAGGGCACGGCCAGGTAGCTGACCAGGTGCTCCGCGTTGTTCCACATGAACGTCGCGACGCGCTGGTCGCCGTCGATCCCGAGACCGCGCAACGCGTGAGCCAGCTGGGCGGCCTTGCGGCCCACCTCGGCGTAGGAGGTGCGCCTGGGGCCCTCGGCGGTCCAGGTGACAGCCTCCTGGTCGGCATGCATGCGCGTGCCGTTGAGGAGGATGCGGGAGATGAGCAGCTGGGTGTCCTGCATGGTGCTCTTCATGGCTGGAGCCTGCCATGCGCGACGCCCTCACGGGAGTGTCCGGAGTCACGGCGTTTCGGGACAACCCAGTCAGATGAGGTTTGATGGCCCCCATGAATCGACGCATCCTCCTCCCCTCGATCGTGGGCGGGGTCCTCGTGGTGGGCGCGGCGGCCGGGGGGTACGTCCTGCTCCAGCAGCGCGAGGCGGCGCGCGACGACCGCGCGGCCGACACCGCGGCGACGTCCTTCGCCCGGGCCTGGACCGCACGCAAGCTCGATGACCCGATCGCGACGTATGCCGGGTCCTCGCCGAAGCAGGTCGCGGCCAGCTTCCGCACGACCACCGGGGCGCTGGGCGCCGTGCCGGTCAAGGTCACCGTGTCCGACGTCAGCCGTGACGGCGAGACCGGCACGGCGCAGCTGCATGTGTCGTGGCAGGTCGGCAAGGGCCGGACGTGGGCCTACGACGAGACGGTCGGGCTGAAGAAGACGAGCCAGACGTGGGGGGTCGTCGCCGACGGCAAGACGTCGCTGTGGCACCCCAAGGTGCCGGCGGGGACGGCCCTGTCCTTCGAGCACACGTGGGGCAAGCGCGGCGACATCCTGGACCGCAACGGCCAGCCCCTGCTGGCCACCGGCACGGTCTACGACATCGGGCTCGACCCCTCCCGGGCGACTCCGCAGGCCGCGGCCGAGGTGGAGAAGCTGACCCACGAGGCTCCCGGCTCCCTGGTCACCGCGCTGGCCAAGGCCAAGGCGGCGAAGTCCTCGCAGGTCATCGACGTCATCACCTATCGCGAGAGCGACTTCGCGCCGATCAAGGCGCGCCTGGATGCCCTGCCGGGGGTCGTCCACCCCACCCGGGACCAGCCCCTGGCCGAGAGCCGCACGTTCGCCCAGCCGCTGCTCGGCTCCTACGGCATGGTCGGCGCCGACCGGATCCAGGCCAGCAACGGCCGGTTCGCCGTCGGCGACCGTGCCGGCCTGACCGGGATCCAGGGAGCGTACGACTCAGTCCTCGGCGGGACGCCGGGCATCTCCATCCGGGTCGGCGGCGCGACCGGGGAGAAGCTCTACGACGTGCCGGCCAAGGACGGCACCTCGGTCACGATGACGCTCGACCCGAAGGTCCAGCGGGCCGCGGAGGCTGCCCTGACCGGCAGCAAGGCCGTCCCGTCTGCCCTGGTCGCGGTCAATGTCAAGACCGGTGAGCTGGTCGCCGTGGCCAACAGCGCCGGCCAGAGCATCGACAGCGCCCTGCGCGGCCAGTACGCCCCGGGCTCGACCCTCAAGGTGGCCACGACCTACGCCCTGCTCACCCATGGCCTGACGCCGTCGACCCCGGTGAACTGCCCGCCGAAGGTCACCGTCGAGGGCACGACGATGCAGAACTACGAGGGCGAGAAGTTCGGCACCGTGCCGTTCTCGACCGACTTCGCCAAGTCCTGCAACACGGCGTTCATCGGCCTGGGTGTCAGCCGGTTGGGCAACAACGACCTGCACCAGGCGGCCACCGCGCTCGGTATCGGCGCCGGCTGGGACAAGACGCTCGGCGTCCCGGCCTTCGACGGCAGCATCCCTCCGGCCAGCGGGGCCACGGAACGCGCCACGACCGCCTTCGGACAGGGCAAGACGCTGGTCTCCCCCGCGGCGCTGGCCGTCATGTCGGGGTCGGTCGCCCGCGGCAGCTACATTCCGCCCGTCCTCGTGAAGTCCCCGGCCCCGCAGGGTGCCGACCGCACGCCCAAGGCGCTGGACGCCAAGGCGGTCAGCCAGCTGCAGCAGCTCATGCGCCTGGTGGTCACCTCGGGCACGGGCACCAAGATCAAGGACGCCCCCGGCGGCCCGGTCTACGGCAAGACGGGCACCGCCGAGTTCGGCACCAGCAAGCCGTTCAAGACGCGCGCCTGGTTCACCGGCTGGCAGGGCGACCTCGCCTTCGCCGTGCTGGTCGAGGAGGGCAAGAGCGGCGGCGACGTCGCCGCCCCGCTGGGCCGCGCGTTCCTGGCCGGCCTGCACTGACGCCGGCCACGCGGCATACCGGAGCCGGGCCGACCAGGGCCCGGACACGACGAAGCCCCCGGGAGGAGTCCCGGGGGCTTCGTGCTGCGACGTCAGTGCGTCAGCTGCAGCTCGACTCTCAGAGAGGGCGAACGGCGTCGGCCTGCGGGCCCTTCGGGCCCTGGGTGACCTCGAACTCGACGCGCTGCGCCTCGTCGAGGGAGCGGTAGCCGTTGGTCTGGATGGCGGAGTAGTGGACGAAGACGTCCGGGCCGCCACCATCCTGGGCGATGAAGCCGAAGCCCTTCTCAGCGTTGAACCACTTGACGGTGCCCTGTGCCATGGGGATAACTCATTTCCTTGTGTGGCCAATGGAGCCCACACCTCGTGGGCTCCAGGCTGCCGCACTACCCCCACACCTGCGGGACATGCCCGTTCTGATGAAAAAAGCCCGCTGGTGGGCGGGCATTTCTTCGACCTGCGAGGAACTGCAACTGCAACCGGTCGTCACGTTAGCACGATGACTCGTCTCCGCCAGGGTTCTATCCAGCACAAGGACGGCCTGAATTTCGCCAGCCCGAGGACCCTGTGGTACGCGCCGCGCCGGCCACGCGTCCGGGACCGTCGTCGCAGGTCAGGGCCGAGGTCAGAGCCAGCAGGACACGCGGACGGCGGTGCCGTCGGCGAGCGAGCGGATCTGGACCAGGTCACACAGCTGGTTGGCCAGCCACAGGCCCCGGCCGCGGCCCTGCTCACCCGTCGGGGTGCGCCGCCCGACCAGGGCGTCCTCGATGCGCCCACGGTCGCGCACCTCGCACACGATGCGGTCGGTCTCGCACCAGACGCGCAGCACCCCTCCCCCGCCACCGTGGTCGACGCTGTTGGCGCTCACCTCGTGCACCGCCAGGACGAGGTCCTCGACCCGGTCCGCGTCCAGGCGGACGTCGCGGGCCCGCTGACGGACCAGGGCACGCAGCCGGCCCAGGTCCGCGACACCGAACACCTCCACGTCGACGTGCCCGGCGGCGGGCTCGGCCAGGGGCAGCCCGAACGCCGCCCGGATGTGGGCCATGCCGCCGTAGCGCCGGCTGTCATGCTCCGCACCCCGCTCCACGAGCTGCGGGTGGCTGCGATGGGCCTCCCTGATGACCGCCCCGTCGAGCGCGTCGGCCTCGTAGGGGCAACGCAGCCTCAGCGGCACGGTCGGCCCGATGGCGAGGTTGAGCAACGACTCGTGCACCTGGCACTCAGTGACCTCGGGGGCACGCCGCCCGGCCCAGACGGGCTCACCGATGCCCCGAAGCGGTCGCGAGCCGCCGCCGTTGTCGTCGATGAACGCCCGCCAGGCGGGGATGATGCGGGCGGGGTTGCGCCCCAGCTCGGCCATGTCGACGAAGGCGACCCCCTTGGGGCTGCCACCGAGCTCGCGTCGGAGCCACTCGATACGGGGGCGGATCACCGCCACGAGGACGGGATGGCCCTGGGCGACGGCCTCCTGGACGAACGGCACGGTGCCGGCCAGGAACTCCTCCCTGCCGGACCACAGGAACGCCTCGTGCAGGTAGCCCTCACCGGGCTGTGCACCTTCGGCGGTCAATGCCATCCGTACGCCTCGCTCCACTGGCGGCGTGCGCAGGCCCGACGGGACGGGCTCCCCTCGGGCCTGCGCACGCCGACATCGCTGTTCGACCCGATCACGGTACCGACGGGAAACCTCGCGGAACAGACCTTTGGCGCAAGTGGCGACAACACGCCACGCGCCGCGGTATCGGCGTCCTCGCAGGTCAGCCCGCCGCCGGATACAGGCAGCCGTTGCTCGCCCCGACCCGGCGCAGGGCGACCAGGTCCCCGGCTCCCCAGCGGGCGAGCTTGCGGCTGAGCACCGGACTCATGATCTCGGTCCGGTCCACCACGCGAGGGTGGTCGAGGCCGACCGCGTGGCCGAGCTCGTGCATGAGCAGCTGACCGCGGGTCCCCTGCAGCCCGTATGCCGGTCCGCGGCCGAAGCCCGCGGCCAACCGCGCTGTCGAGCTGAGGATCACGAAGCCCTGGGTGATCTCCAGGGCGGGGTGGCCGGCGCGGTCGCGGTAGCCCGGTACCCAGAGGCTGCCCCCGGCGCCCACGGTCGTGATGCCGGAGCCGCTAGGGAAGGCCGAGCCCAGCAGGTGGTTGCGGCTGGGCAGGTCCCAGGCGACCACCACCCGGGTGTCCGCGGGGAAGGCCGGCTGCCAGGACCGGCCTGGCGTGATCCGGGTCGTGCCCCGGTAGACGAGGCGCAGGCCCGTGGCGGTGCGGATCCGGGCGGCGGCGCGCCAGACGTCCCCCAGCACGCCGCGCGGGGCGTGCGTGAGGTTGACCCGGTAGCCGATGGCACCGCTGCAGGGGTTCCACCTGGCAATCGGGGCCGAGCTCCCGGCCGGCCGCGATGCGAAGGCATAGGCCCGCGGGTTGGACCGGGACGCCGGGACCACGCCCCCGACCTGCACCGGGGCGGCCCACGTGATGACGCCGGTCACGCCCGGGACAGCCGCGGTGGTGGCCGCGGGGAGGCACAGCTGGGCCCCGAGGGCCAGGGCTGCGGCGATGACGAACGGGCGGCGGCGGCGCGTGGGAGTATCCATGATCGGTCCCGAGGGCGAGGGGAAGGTGCTCAGAGCACGAGTGAGCGCCTTGGGATCGATGAATTCCCTGCCAATGCAGGGAAATAATGCCGATGGACCACGGCCTGACAGGTGGGGTACGCCGAACGGGCCACAGGGGACGGTCCGTCGTCGCCAGCGGGCGGCAGACCCGTTGTGGCTAGCCCCTGACCAGCCCCGTTGGGGTGGCCCGCGCCGGCGCTCCCCCAGCTGGCGACCTTGTGGGTGAGGACGGGGAACATCACCTCGGAGGTGTCGGCGACGCGCGGGTGGTCCAGGCCGACCGCGTGGCCGAGCTCGTGCAGCAGCAGCTGCCCACGGGCGCCGATCAGGCCGGGCGCTCCGGTGAGGTTGACCCGGTAGCCGATGGGCTGGCACGGGTTCCACCGGGCGATCGGCGCGGTGGAACCGGCCAGGCGGGACAGGAAGGCATACGCCGTCACGACGAAGGAGGACCCGACGACCCGGCCCCGGCCGCCGGCGGCGGGCACAGACACCCGGTAGCGGGTTGGTCCCACGGCGGCCGTGTGATGCCCAGGGCGTGGCGCCCGGTCGAGGTCCGGGTCGTGGCGGAGGTGCGCCAGGACCCGCCGGACCACCACTGGAAGGCGACGGTGCGCGATAGGGGGCGAGGATGCGGGGTCACCGGAAGCCTGGGGCGACGACGGCCCGGACCGATGCGGTCCGGGCCG
>NZ_JBTCWL010000063.1:0-22142 GCF_054325275.1 Oryzihumus sp. | reverse complement strand
ACCGCTGATCGACACCCGCAGCGTGCCGTCCGGCTGCACCTCCGCCGACGCAGCAGCTCCCTCGGTCGCCGAGGTCAGCGCGTATCCCGCCTGGTCACCCGTCGTGCCCTGCGGCGCCGCGATGGACAGCGCGAACGAGCGCAGCGTCGTGCCGTCCGGCTCGAGGACGAACTGCTGTTTGATGTCCCACGACACCGCCGGGGCGTCCGGGGTCGCAGTGGCCACCATTGCGATCAGGGACGCCCGGTGCAGGGTCCCGCCGCCGGTCATCGGCGCGGACCATGCGGTACCCGCAGTAGCGGTCATCACCCGACCGCCTGTAACGACCCGCAGCGGCGGGGTGCCGGCGGGGGTGGGCAGTGGCCCACCGACCACCGGCTCGTCAGGGGCCTCCACGACCGGCCCGACCGGCAGCGGCGCCGCCGGGCGCCTGGCCGGTGCTGCGGGCTTGGCCGGGGCGGGGCGACGCACCTCGCGGACGGGCAGGGTGGGGTGCGCCGCCGGCTGGTGGGCCCGCGCGGTGACGACCCCTGGGGGCACGTGCGTGGTGACCGGGTGCTGGGGCAGGTGGCCCGGCTTCGAGGTCGCTGCTGGCGCGGCCGGCGGCACCGGAGCCGAGTCGGGGCAGGTCAGACCCGAGCAGGGGGCCTCGCCGCCGTTGAGCTGCGGCACCTCGCTGGCGACGACCCCGCCCTGGCGGCTGGCCGAGCGGAAGCCGAAGAAGCCCAGCAGGGCGAGCATCGGCACGAGCAGCAGCACGATGCCGACCCGACCGGTCGCCACGGCCGCGCGCGCGGAGCGAGCGGCCGCGATACGGGCCTCCTCGACGAGCGTCAACTCGGTGTCCGGGCTGACCGAGGTGCCCACGAGCAGCTTGCGCAGCGAGCGGCGGGCCCGGACCAGGACGTGCTTGACCGACCCGGCCGGCTGGCCGAGCTCGGCCTCGATGGTCGGGATCGACTTGCCCTCGACCTCGTAGGCCACCAGCGCCTGGCGCTGCAGCGGGGTGAGCCGCGCCAGCGCCTCGCGCACGACCGAGGCGTCCTCGGCGGCGACCAGCAGGTCGGCCTGCTCGGGTTCGTTGTCGGCCAGCCGGTCCTCGTCCTCCGGCGAGAGCTCGACCAGCTGCGGGCGGCGCTGGGTCTGGCGCCACCGGTCGATGCACAGGTTGGTGGCGGTGCGCCGCGCGTAGGCCAGCGCCTGCATCTCGCCGTCGATCTCGGGCAACGCGAGGAACATCCGCAGGAACGCCTCCTGCACCACCTCGTCGACGTCGCGCTCGTCACGCAGGTACTTGCGGCAGGTGCCGGCGACGCTGCTGCGGTGGTTGACGTAGAGGCTGCGGAAGCGGTCGGCCAGGTCACCGGTCGCGGTGTGCGGGCCGAGCTCGAGCACCTCGTCCTCGGTGACGACCGGCGGGAGGGCCTGCAGCGCACCGGGGAACAGCTCGATCGGCGCCTCGACCGGGGCGTCGTCGGCGGGCGCGGGGGCCGGCAGCGGGGGCGGAGGCAGCAGGGCGACGGTGCCCTCGGTCTCGACGGCGGGCTCCGGGGGGAGGACGCCGAACGTGTTGGCGCTCAACGCCGTCCGCCCGTGGTGACGGGCGCGGCGGAGCGCGGGTGACGGCACGACTGCATGGGAAGCCCCCTGGCTGCGACACAGCGCACGGAGCGCGGCACAGCGCAGCCCGGTGCGGAAGGAGTGGAACGTGAGTCGCAGCCACGCCCCGACGCGATCCGGGAACGGGCACTCAAAGTGGTGGTGCGGTGGCCACGACGCTCAGCGGAGCGATCGGGCTCAGATGGTGCTCAAACGGCCACAGTCCCTGTCAGTCCCCCGGGAGCGGGCCAAGCGGTCAAAAGGTAATGCTCTGGTCAAGAGCGGGGCAAGCGGCTCGCAGGAACATGCAGTCCCGGCGTGTCGCCCGCCCGGTCAGTCGGGTGCGTGCGCCAAGCGGCACAGCACATGGTCGAGGGAGTGGCCGCTGGCCCCGCTGGGGTGGATGCGCAGCACGGTGGCCTGCAGCCGGGTCCAGCCCTGCGGGCCGAACGCGCGGAAGCGCACGACCGTGCTGGTCGGGGTTCCGTCGCCGGCGAGGACCTCCTGCAGCAGCGCCTCGAAGGACGCCAGGTCCTCGGGGTGCACCGCGTCGGCCACCCGCGCCTCGAGGGGCATGTCGATGCCGAGCCGGGACCACGGGTGGTTGGGCGTGTAGAACCGCCCGTGCCCGAGGTCGACGACGCACAGCGTGTCGGAGGTCAGCCGCAGGACACCGGAGAGGAACTCCTGCTCGGCGAAGCCCGGGTCGTCCTCGATATCGAAGTCGTCCACCCGCATGGTGATCCCGCGCATCTCCTGCGGGACGCCCTGCTCGTTGCGGACGGCGTGGCTGAACATCGCCAGCTTCTGCGGCCGGCCGGTGTCCTGGCGCGGCACCCGGAAGACCACCGAGGTCAGCTCGGCCGGGTCGGCGGTGACCATGCGCTCCAGCGTGGCGCGCATCCGGGTCCAGCCGCCCTGCTCGACCACGCGGAAGCCGTCGGGCGCCGGCAGCGGCCCCTCGCCCTCGGGGCAGGGGAAGCCGTAGACGCCGAACAGCTCCGGCGCCCAGTAGGGCTGAAGCATCGCGATGTCGTATCTCCACGCGCCCACGGCGGGCGCCGGGTCCGGGCTCTCCCCCACGGCGACGTAGTGCCCGCGCGCGGCCTCCACGGCACCCGAGGGACCCAGCACCGGCTCGGCGTGGACCGTCCACGCGCGACCCCGGTGGACGACCTCGCGGGTCACCGGCTTGCCGAACGCCAGCGCCTCGACGAGCAGGGGCAGCAGGTGCTGGCGCGCCACCTGGTCGAGGTTGGCCCGGGGCGACTGCCCACGGAACAGGCCGCGACCGACACTGGCCAGCCGCGGCATGGCGCCGCCGGCCGGGTCAGCGCAGACCACGACCCACAGACCCGCCTGCGGGCAGGCAGGGTCGATCGAACGCTCTTGTGGCGTCAACGAGGGCTCCCCCATGAACAACTACAGAACCGACGTGGTGACAGCCAGGGAACTCCCCACCCTGGGCGCGCTCAGCAGCGACGCGAGCAGATCGTGGCATGTCGCTCACGACCCCGTCCGGGGTTTGGTCAATTTCCTCCCGTGTGCTAGTTGCGTGTTCCTGCAACGCAATTCGCACAGACAACGGGGCGGCCCCAGGTATGGGGCCGCCCCGTCGGGGTGGTGATGTGCCGGTTTGTCCGGCTCCGGTTCAGTGGCGCAGGGACTCCGCCCCGAACGCCTGGGGCAGCACCTCGCGCATGCTCTGGACGCCGGCCGGGGTCATCAGCAGGCACTCCGGCCCGCCGTTCTCCCACAGCAGCTGCCGGCAGCGGCCACAGGGCATCAACGCCTCGCCCTCGCCGTTGACGCACGCCACGGCCACGAGGCGGCCGCCACCAGTGAGGTGCAGCTGGGAGACCATGCCGCACTCGGCGCAGAGGCCCACGCCGTAGGCGGCGTTCTCGACGTTGCAGCCCACGACGACCCGGCCGTCGTCGACGAGGCCGGCCACGCCGACGGGGAAGCGCGAGTACGGCGCGTAGGCAAGGCGCATCGCCTCGGTGGCCTGCTGCTGCAGCGCCGCCCAGTCGACGCCGTCGCCGGCAGCCGTAGCGGAGGGCTCGGCCACTAGTGGCCCTCGCCCTTGCGGTACGGCTGGCCGTCCGCGGCCGGCATACGCAGTCGCTGCGAGGCGAAGGCGAGCACCAGCAGCGTGGCGACGTAGGGGGTCATGCCGGTGATCTCGTCGGGCACGGTGCTGGACAGGACGAACCACAGGCCGACCACCGCGGCGGTGCCGAGGGCGATGATGCCCTGGACCACGGCGTGCTTGCGCCAGATCTGCCAGACACCGACCGCGGCGATGAGCACCGCGAGCAGCAGCAGCATGGCGTGGACGGTCGTGCCGCCACCGCGCAGCTGCACCGCGTCGGTGTAGCCGAACAGCGCGGCGCCGCTGACCAGGCCGCCGGGGCGCCAGTTGCCGAAGATCATCGCGGCGAGACCAATGTAACCGCGTCCGCCGGTCTGCCCGTCGCGGTAGATGTTGGCCGCGACGAGGGCGAGGTAGCCGCCACCGAGGCCGGCCAGGCCACCGGAGACCAGCACCGCCAGGAACTTGTAGCGGTAGACGTTGACACCCAGGGTCTCGGCGGCCACCGGGCTCTCACCGCAGGAGCGCAGCCGCAGGCCGAACGCCGTCTTCCACAGGATCCACCAGGTCGCCACGACCAGCAGGACCGCGATGATCGTCACCACCGAGAGGTCGGTGATGACCGAGCGCACCACGCCGGCCAGGTCGGAGACGAAGAAGATGTGCTTCTGCTCCAGCGTGCCCAGCCCGGAGGACGCCCCCGGGACGGTGACGGAAGGCAGGTCCGCGACCGGCGGGGACTGGGTCGGGCCACCACCGGCGGCACCGGTGAAGACGCGCGCGGCGAGGTACTTGGCCACGCCGAGGCCGATGATGTTGACCGCCACACCGGAGACGATGTGGTCGACGCCGAACACCACAGTGGCCAGGGCGTGGATCGCGCCACCGACCATGCCCATCAGCACCGCGCCGAACAGGCCGGCCCACGGGCCCCAGTGCCAGCCGAAGAAGCCGGCGCCCCAGGTGCCGAGGATCATCATGCCCTCGAGGCCGATGTTGACCACGCCGGCGCGCTCGCTCCACAGGCCACCCAGACCGGCCATGCCGATCGGGACGGCCAGGCCGATCGCGGCGGCCAGCGCACCGGAGGACGCCAGGTCGTTGGCGCCGGTGACCACCCGCAGGATGGAGATGACGGCGACGGCGGCCAGGAAGATGCCGACCACGGTCGGCGCGCTCACCCGCCGGCGGGTGCCCTTGGGAGGCGTCTCCGGCAGGACCTCGGACGAGACGTGCAGTCCGGCCGCGCTCATGCCGGGGCTCCTTCGGGGGTCGGGGCGGTCGTACTGGCCGACAGCTCACGGGCGACCCTGCGCTGCTCCATGCGCAGGCCGGTGCGGCGCACCACCTCGTAGGCGATGACGACGGCGAGGACGATGACGCCCTGGATGATGTAGACGATCTGCGAGCTGACGCCGGCGGTGATCTGCAGGCCGTTGCTCTGCTGCTCGAGGTAGGACCACAGCAGCGCGCCGAACGCGACACCGATCGGGTTGTTGCGGCCCAGCAGCGCGATGGCGATGCCGGCGAAGCCCAGCCCCGGCTGGAACGTCGTGCCGTAGGAGAAGTCCTGGCCGAACAGCAGCGGCATGCCGACCAGGCCGGCGATGGCGCCCGAGATGAGCATCGCCGTCAGGACCATGCGCTTGACGTTGACGCCGCTGGCGACCGCGGCCGACTCGGAGCGGCCGGTGGCGCGCAGGTCGTAGCCGAAGCGGGTCTTGTTGAGCACCAGCCAGTAGAGGAAGCCGATGAGGATCGAGACCAGGATCAGCGTGTAGATCTTGTTGGGCGTGCCCGGGATGAGCCCGAAGCCGCCGAGCTGCGAGTCCGCCGGGATCGTCTTGGTGTTGGTGACATTGCTGCCGGAGGTCGACTTGGCGACCTTGCTCAGCAGGTAGGACACCATCGCCGTGGCGATCGCGTTGAGCATGATCGTCGAGATGACCTCGGAGACACCGCGGGTCACCTTGAGCCAGCCGGCGATGCCGGCCCAGAACGCGCCGGCGACCATGGCGATCACCAGCGAGACGAGGACGTTGAGCGGACCCGGGAGCCAGCCCTGGCCGGCGAAGACCGCCGCGGCGAATGCCGCCACGCGGTACTGCCCGTCGACGCCGATGTTGAACAGGTTCATCCGGAAGCCCACCGCCACGGCGATGGCCGACAGGTAGTAGACGGCGGCGCTGTTGATGATCGCGACCACCAGGCGCGGCTTCGGCGGCGTGAGCAGCTGGGTCCACACGGCACCCACGGGGTCCTTGGCCGCCAGCAGCACGATCGACGTCACGACGAACGCCACCAGGATCGCCAGCACCGGGGCGGCCACGGCCAGCCCCAGCTTGCGCAGGTCGAGGGCCTTCATCGGGGCTCACCTTCCGTCGCGGTCTCGGTATGCCGTGCCCCTGCGCCGGTCATCGCGGCGCCGAGGTCCTCGGCTGTGACGCTGTCGGGGTCGAACTCGCCCGACAGCTGGCCACGCAGGATGACCCGGATGGTGTCGGACAGGCCGATCAGCTCGTCGAGGTCGGCCGAGATCAGCAGCACGGCCAGGCCCTCGCGGCGGGCTTCCCGGATGTGGTCCCAGATCGCCGCCTGCGCGCCCACGTCGACGCCGCGCGTGGGGTGGGCGGCGATGAGCACCCGCGGGTGGTGGCTCATCTCGCGCCCGATGATCAGCTTCTGCTGGTTGCCACCGGACAGCGAGGCGGCGGTGACGAAGATCGAGGGAGTGCGCACGTCGTACTCGCGCACGATGCGCTCGGTGTCGGCCTTGGCGCCCTTGGCATCGACCCACGGGCCCTTGACGTTGGGGTCCTCTGTCTGGTGGCCGAGCATGCGGTTCTCCCACAGCGGGGCGTCCAGCAGCAGGGCGTGCCGCTGCCGGTCCTCGGGGATGTAGCCGACACCGGCCTCGCGGATCTCGCGGACGTCCCAGTCGGTGATGTCCTTGCCCTCGAGCTCGATGGTGCCGGCGCTCGGCTCGCGCATGCCCATGATCGCCTCGACGAGCTCGGCCTGACCATTGCCCTCGACGCCGGCGATGCCGAGCACCTCTCCGGCGTGGATGGTGAGGGAGATGTCGTCGAGCACCGGGCGCTCCCCCGCACCGGGCATCGACAGGCCCCGGATCGTGAGGATCGGGCGGTCGGTGACCGTCGACTCCTCGGTGCTGGGCGTCGGCAGCTCGGAGCCGACCATCAGCTCGGCCAGCTCCCGGGCCGTGACCGCCTTGGGGTCGACCGTGGCGACGGTGGTGCCGCGCCGGATGACGGTGATGTCGTCGGCGACGGAGAGCACCTCGTCGAGCTTGTGCGAGATGAAGATGACGGTCAGGCCCTCGGACTTGAGCTCGCGCAGGTTGTCGAACAGCTCGTCGACCTCCTGGGGCACCAGGACCGCGGTCGGCTCGTCGAGGATCAGCGTCTTGGCGCCGCGGTAGAGCACCTTGAGGATCTCGACGCGCTGGCGCTTGCCGACACCGAGGTCGGCGACCAGGTCGTCGGCGTGCACGTCGAGGCCGTAGTCGCGGGAGATCTGCTCGATCCGCGCCCGGGCCTTCTCGCCGATGCCGTGCATCTTCTCGGCACCGAGGACAACGTTCTCCAGCACGGTCAGGTTGTCGGCCAGCATGAAGTGCTGGAACACCATGCCGATGCCGGCGTCGATGGCGTCGGACGGGCTGTGCAGGTGCACCTCCCGGCCGTCCACGGTGATGGTGCCCTCGTCCGGGCGCTGCACGCCGTAGAGGATCTTCATCAGGGTGGACTTGCCCGCGCCGTTCTCACCGACGATGGCGTGGACCGTGCCGCGACGGACGGTGATCTCGATGTCCTTGTTCGCGACGACGCCCGGGAAGCGCTTGGTGATGCCCCGGAGCTCAACGGCCGGGGCTTGCGAGCTCCCGGTGCCGACCTGCGCGATGGCGGAGTCGGTGATGGTGCACACTCCTCGATCTGGCTCGCCTCATTGCGAGCGTCCTGCTGGCCTAGGCAACGCAAAGGCCCGGGTGGAAACGCTACCGCGCCCACCCGGGCCCCGCGTCAACCCCTCAGGGTCACGGCTTGGTCGGAACCTGGATCTTGCCGTCAATGATCTGCTGCTTGTAGGCGTCCAGCTTGGCCTTGATGTCATCGACCAGGCCACCGGTGGTGGCGTAGTCGACGCCGCCGGCCTTGAGGTCGAAGACCTTGTTGCCGGACTGGAACTTGTTGTCCTTCACGTCGGTGATGAAGGAGTAGACGGCGACGTCGACCTTCTTGATCATCGAGGTGAGGATGACGCTCTTGACGTCAGCCGGAGCGGTGAGGGCCTGGTCGGAGTCGACACCGATGGCCAGCTTGCCCGCGGCCTTGGCTGCGGAGAAGACACCGCCGCCGGAGCCACCGGCCGCGTGGTAGACCACGTCGGCGCCGTTCTGGTACATGCCCTCGGCCGCGGTCTTGCCCTTGGCCGGGTCACCGAAGCCGGAGAAGTCCGGCGGCTGCGAGAGGTACTTGACCTGGACCTTGATGTTCGGGTTGACCGCCTTGGCGCCGGCGACGTAACCCGCCTCGAACTTCTTGATCAGGTCGACGTTGACGCCACCGACGAAGCCGATGTTGCCCGTCTTGGACTTCAGCGCGGCGGCCGCGCCGACGAGGTAGGAGCCCTGCTGCTCGGCGAAGGTGAGGTTCTCGATGTTGGCGCCGGTGGCGTCCGTCGAGTCCACGATCGCGAACTTGGTGTCCGGGTTGGCCTTGGCGACCTTGGCCACCGCCGGGGCGTAGGCGAAGCCGACGGCGACGATGTTGTTGTAGCCGGCGTCGATGAGCTGCTGCAGGCGCTCCTCGCGCGCGGACTCGGGCTCACCCTGGGTGGCCTCGGCCTCCTTGGCGTCCACGCCGAGGTCCTTCTTGGCCTTGTCGAGGCCGGCGGCGGCGGCGTCGTTGAACGACTGGTCGCCACGGCCACCCACGTCGTAGGCCATGCCGATCTTGACCTTCGCGGCCCCACCGCTCGACGAGGCACCGCTCGAGGAGGTGTTGCTGCTGTTGCCGCAGGCGGCCAGAGCCACCGCTGCGACCGACATGGCGGCCGCGACCTTGATCACCCGACGCAAGGGGTACTCCTTCTGGATATCTGTGGTTGCTCCGGGGAGGCACGGCAGCGGGCGGTTGGCCCGTCCCGTCCGCCGTTCCGCGGAGCCGGTCACGCCCCGAGGCGCGAGTCGCGGCGACTCTATCCCCAGCCCGACGGTGGTGTCTGCCAACTCCCCGAGCCGGTGTCCCAACTGTTACGTCACCGCTATCTGGCGATTCGGGCCCTGACCAGCGGGGACGCCAGCGCCGCCCCGGCGAGCAGCGCCGCGCCCACCGCGATGGCGCCCTCGTCCACGACCAGGTCGCCCTGGTGCAGGTCGTAGGTGGGACCGCCGGGGGTGCGGGTGCCGAGCCGGGCCATCGCGCCGGGCACGGTCTGCAGGTACCACGCGAAGTCCTCGCCGCCGAGCGACTGCCGGGTGCCGGTGACCGAGTCGGGGCCGATGAGCGCCAGCGCCGCCGACTCCAGCGCGGCGACCGAGGGCCCGTCGTTGACCAGCGGCGGCACGCCGCGCACGTGCTCGAGGTGGGCGGATACGCCATACGGGGAGACCACGGCGTGGACCGTCTCCTCGATGAGCGGGCCGACCTCCTCCCAGACGGCCGCGTCGAGCATGCGCAGGGTGCCGCTGACCATGCCGGTGGAGGGGATGACGTTCTGGGCGACCCCGGCGTGGACCGCGCCCCACACCAGGGCGACGCCGGCGCGGGGGTCGACCCGTCGGGACAGCACCGCGGGCACGTCGGTGAGCACCTTGCCGAGGGCGTAGGTGAGGTCCTGGGTCAGGTGCGGGCGGGAGGTGTGCCCGCCCCGGCCGGACAGGGTCACCGTGACCGAGTCGGCCGCCGCGGTGATCGGGCCCTCCAGCAGGCCGACCTGGCCCAGGTCGATGGTCGGGTCGCAGTGCAGGCCGAGGATGCGGTCGACCGCCTCGAGCCCGCCCTGGGCGACGACGTCGTGGGCCCCGCCGGGCATGACCTCCTCAGCCGGCTGGAACAGCAGGCGCACGGCCAGGCCGCGGGCCTCGAGCTGGCGCTCCAGCCCCTTGAGGGTAAGGCCGGCGCCGACGACGGCGGCGATGTGCACGTCGTGGCCGCAGGCGTGGCAGACCCCCTCGGTGCGCGAGGCCCAGGGCAGCCCGGTCACCTCGGTCAGCGGCAGCGCGTCGAGGTCGGCGCGCAGCGCCACCCGGTATGCCGCGTCGACCGGGCCGACGTCGGCCACCAGGCCGGTGCCGGCCAGGGGCCGCACCCGCAGCCCGGCCCGGGACATCGCGTCGGCGACGACCGAGGTCGTGCGGGTCTCCTTGCCGGAGAGCTCGGGGTGGGCGTGCAGGTCCCGGCGCAGCGCGACGAGGTCACCGCCGAGACGCTTCACAGCGGCGGTGACCTGGTCGTGGACGGGTGACTGGCTCACGGGCTCGCCAGCCTAGCGGGGCGGCTGCAGCGCGAGCTTGAACCCCGTGTGGCTGGCCTCGAAGCCGAGCCGCTCGTAGAACCGGTGCGCGTCGGTGCGCGAGGCGTTGGAGGTCAGCTGCACCATGCCGCAGCCGAGCTCGCGGGACTGGTCGACCGCCCACTCGAGCAGCCGGGTGCCCAGGCCGCTGCCCCGCTGGCTCGCGGCGACGCGCACCGCCTCGACCTGCCCCCGGGTCATGCCGCGGTGCGACAGCCCGGGGACGACGGTCAGCTGCAGGGTCCCGACGACCTCGCCGCCCGCGTCGGCCACCATGAGCCACTGGTGGGGGTCGGCCGCGATCGCCTCGAATGCCTGCGCGTAGGCCGGGTCGCCGGGCCGCTCACGCCGGGCACCGAGGACGTCGTCGGCCAGCAGCGCGACGATCCCGGGCACGTCGGCCGCGGTCGCCCGCCGGATCGTGGCCTCCCCCATCAGAAGGTCTCGCGCGGGACGTACAGGCCCCACACGTCACGCAGCGCGTGGCTGACCTCGCCGCCCGTGGCGCGCAGTTTGAGCGCCTCACGCATCGGGAACAGCACGTTGTCCGACCCCCGGGCCGCGGTGCGCAGGGCGTCGAGCGCGCGCTCCACGGCGTCGTTGTCGCGCTCCTTGCGCAGCGTCGCGAGCCGCTCGCACTGGTCGACCTCGAACGGGGGGTCGACCCGCAGCGGCTCGTACGGCTCCTCCTCGTCCAGGGTGTACTTGTTGACCCCGACGACGGTGCGCTCCTTGTTGTCGATCTCCAGCGCCACCCGGTAGGCCGAGCGCTCGATCTCCGACTTCTGGAAGCCCTGCTCGATCGCGGCCACGGCGCCGCCCTTGTCCTCGACCGCCTGGATCAGCTCCAGCGCAGCACCCTCGAGGTCGTCGGTCATCGACTCCACGACGTAGCTGCCGGCGAACGGGTCGACCGTCTTGGTCACGTCGGTCTCGAACGCGATGACCTGCTGCGTGCGCAGGGCGAGCCGCGCCGCCTTCTGGGTGGGCAGGGCGATGGCCTCGTCATACGAGTTGGTGTGCAGGCTCTGCGTGCCGCCGAGCACGGCGCCCAGGCCCTGCAGGGCGACGCGGACGAGGTTGACCTCGGGCTGCTGCGCGGTCAGCTGCACGCCCGCGGTCTGGGTGTGGAAGCGCAGCATCATCGACTTGGGGTTCTTGGCGCCGAACTCCTCCTTCATGATCCGCGCCCAGATGCGGCGGGCCGCGCGGAACTTGGCGACCTCCTCCAGCAGCGTGGTGCGGGCGACGAAGAAGAAGGACAGGCGCGGGGCGAAGTCGTCGACGTCCAGGCCGGCGGCGATCGCGGTGCGGACGTACTCCTTGGCGTTGGCCAGGGTGAAGGCGATCTCCTGCGCGGGCGTCGCCCCCGCCTCGGCCATGTGGTAGCCGGAGATGGAGATCGTGTTCCAGCGCGGGATCTCCTGGTGGCAGTAGGCGAAGATGTCGCTGATCAGGCGCAGCGACTCCTTCGGCGGGTAGATGTAGGTCCCGCGCGCGATGTACTCCTTGAGCACGTCGTTCTGGATCGTGCCGGTCAGCTGGTTGCCGGCGATCCCCTGCTCGGCCGCGACCAGCTGGTACATCAGCAGCAGCGTCGAGGCGGGCGCGTTGATCGTCATCGACGTGCTGACCTTGTCCAGCGGCAGGTCGTGGAACAGCGTGCGCATGTCGTCGATCGAGTCGATCGCCACGCCGACCTTGCCGACCTCGCCGTGGGCGATGGCCTCGTCGGAGTCGTAGCCCATCTGGGTCGGCAGGTCGAAGGCCACCGACAGGCCGCCGGTGCCGGCGCTGACCAGCTGGTGGTAGCGCTCGTTGGACTCCTTGGCGGTGCCGAAGCCGGCGTACTGGCGCATCGTCCACGGCTTGCCGGTGTACATCGTCGGGTAGACGCCGCGCGTGAACGGGTACTGCCCCGGCGCGCCGAGCTTGCTCTCCGGGTCGAAGCCCTCGAGGTCGGCCTGGTCGTAGACCGGGGCGATCGGGAGGTCGGACTCGCTGCGCGCGGACGGGGTCTCTGCCATGGGCGTGAGCCTAGTGTTCACCGGCGCGCGACCGAACCGCCGGTGGCCGATCTCACGCAGCCTCAGCCGCGTCGGGCGTCCATCTCGTTGAGCTCGGCGACCAGCGCCGGGCCGGCGTAGATGTAGCCGGAGTAGACCTGCAGCAGGCTCGCCCCGGCCTCGAGCATCGCGGCGCCGTCGGCGGCCGTCATGATGCCGCCGACCCCGATCACCGGCAGGTCGGTGTGCCGGGTGATGTAGCCGACGACCTCGCGGGCACGGGCTGTGAGCGGGGCCCCGGACAGCCCGCCGGCCTCGCGGGCCAGGTGGATGTCGCGCAGCGCCACCCCGTCGCGGCTGAGCGTGGTGTTGGTGGCGATGACCGCCCGGACACCGGTGTCGGTGCACACCTGCAGGGCCTCGTCGATGGCGCTGTCGGTCAGGTCGGGGGCGACCTTGACGAAGACCGGGGTCGGCTCCTGCCCGCGGGCGGCGGCGAGGGCGGCCGACTCGGTGACGATTGCACCGAGCAGCTCGCGCAGCGGCCCGGCGTCCTGCAGCGAGCGCAGCCCCGGGGTGTTGGGGCTGGAGACGTTGACCGCGACGTAGTCGGCCAGCCCGTCCAGCACCCGCAGCGACGTCAGGTAGTCCTCCGTCGCCTCCTCCAGCGGGGTCACCTTGGTCTTGCCCAGCGACACCCCGATCGGTATGCCGGCCGGCCCGGCCGCGCGCAGCCGCGCCGCGAGCGCCGCCGCGCCCTCGTTGTTGAAGCCCATCCGGTTGACGATGGCCCGGGAGGCCTTGAGCCGGAACAGGCGCGGGCGGTCGTTGCCGGGCTGGGCATGGGCGGTGACGGTGCCGAGCTCGGCGTGGCCGAAGCCCATCGACCCCCACGCCTTGACCCCCACGCCGTTCTTGTCGACGCCGGCGGCCAGGCCGACGACACCGGGGAAGGTCATGCCGGCGACGGTGCGCGGGCGGCACTCTCCCCCGGTCAGCAACCGGAGGGCGCGCAGCGCCGCGGGGTGCTCACCCAGCCGCGCGACCGTGTCGAGGGTGGCGTGGTGGGCGGTCTCGGCATCGCCACCGCCGAGGCGGAACAGCCCCGGCCGCAGCAGGTGCCGGTAGCCGAGGTCCATCACTGCCGCGCGCGCCGAGTCCATGGCCGCGACCCTAGCGAGCCGCGCCTCCCCCACCGAACACCGCTTGGCGTCGCGTCAGCTGGGGAGCAGGCCGCCGGCGCGGGCGACACTCCTGGCCGGCGGGCGCACCAGCACGTCGAGGAGGAAGTCCTCCTCGACGTGCCTCACCAGCGGGGCAAGGTCCTCGCGCGCCAGGGCGAGCCGGTGCACCTCGTCGCCACGCAGGGGGTAGTCGGCCACGGGGTGCCTCCAGTGGCACAGCAGCAGGACGCCGTCCGGGGTCAGCGACGACAGGCACCGGTCGAGCAGCCGCTCGACGCCGGCAGTGTCGAGGTAGTAGCCCACCTCGGAGAGGACGATGAGGTCGAAGGCGCCCTCCGGCCACTCCGCCGGGGTCTGCAGGCACCGCACCTCGACGCCGGGCATCCCGGCGGTGCGCTGCCGAGCCTCGTCCACGGCGGACTGGGCCAGGTCCACGGCCAGCAGGCTGTCGCAGCGGGAGGCCAGCTCGGTGGTCAGGACCCCGACCGAGCAGCCGACCTCCATGGCGCGGTGGAAGGTTCGCCGCGGCATACACGCCAGGGTGACCGCTCGCTTGCGCTCCTCGTACCAGCGGTCGGTGAAGCCCCACGGGTCCGGACCGTTGTCACGGTAGAAGTCGTCGAAGAAAGCCGGACCGAGGCTGGGCGCAGGTGGGGCCGAGGCGATGAACAGCTCGTACGGCCGGTCGAAGTGAGCGACGAAGCCCGGCGCGAGCAGCACCTCGTCACCCGGCTGGTCCGACAGTGCCTCGGTCTGCGAACGGTGGGCGGCCAGCGCGGCGCGCTTGCGCTCCCGCAGCCCGGCGTCCAGTGGCTGCCTCAACATGTGCCCCCACGGCACCCGCGGGTCAGCGGGGGTCGCCCAGTGCCACGCCCACACGGGGTACTCCAGCAAGGTGGCCCCGACCTGTCGCGCCGCAGCCGACGCCCCGGCGGCAGCGGCAGTGTGGTCGGGGTGGCCGTCCTCGAACCACGGGGCGAGGACCCAGCAGCCGGCCGGGGCCAGCGCGACCACCGCGTCCCGCACCGCGGCGACGTGGTCGGCCAGCTGCCCGTCGGGCAGCTGGAGCAGATGCGTGCGCGCCTGCGGCGCCACCGCCCGGACCGCCTCCACCACCTCCTCTGCGCGCCACCGCGCGAGCCGCTCCGGCGTCACCGTGGGCGAACCGGGGTGGGAGGCCTCCCCCAGCGTCGCGACGACCACGTCCACGGGCAGGTCCCGGCGCGCTGCCTCGGCGATGAGCCCGCCGGCGCCGAGGGACTCGTCGTCCGGGTGCGCGGCGACGACGACCACGTGGCCGACACCGCCCCAGTCGAGCAGCGGCATGAGCTCGAGTCGGCCCCAGGCGCGCCACGCCCCCTCGTGCGTGCCCGGCTCGTCGTGGGAGAACGTCACCACGGCGCCCGCGCCTGGCCGTGCAGCATCTCCCCCAGCCTGGCCACGTCGCGCTCGGCATGGTGCTGGCGCAGGTAGACGGTGAGGTCGGCGACCCGGGTCGCGTGGTCCGGGTCAAGGGTCAGCGGAGCAGGCCCCAGGGCGTGGCCGACCGCCGTGATGGTGGTCTCCGCCGCGGCGGCGACGATGGAGCGGGTGCGCAGCGCCAGCACCTCACCGACCTCACCCTCGGCGCGTCCGGCATCGACCTCGACGGCCGCGACGGCGAGCGCCTGCCGGGCCGCCACCAGCGCGAGGTCGACCTGGCCGAGGTGCCAGTAGGCCATCTGGTCCGGCGAACGGGCGTCCAGGCTGCGGGCGAGTGCGCGGGCCAGGCCAACGGCTCCGCCGTACCAGCAGGCAGCCACCCCGATGCCGCCGTGCGCGAAGCCGGGACGCCTGAGGTACCAGTCGGTCTCGCCGACCGGCTGGGCCGGCACCTCGACGAGGTGCACCGGTCCGCTGGGCACGTCGACGAGGCCTCGCGCGTGCCACGCCCCGGACACGACCGTGACGCCCGGGTGCCGCAGCGGCACGGCGAACAGGCGGCGCCCGCCGCTGACGTGGGCGGTCACGAGCGCGTGCGTGAGGCTCGCGGCAAGGGAGCACCACGGCTTGGTGCCGGTGACCACCCAGCCCGTGTCGGGCTGGTCCACGGCGTCCAGGCGGACCCGCGGACCCTCCGCGGCGAACACGCCCCAGGTTGTGCCCGGCCCGGCCATGGACGACAGCCCGGCCTCGGCGAGGATCGCCAGGGCGTCCAGGTGGGCCTCGAGGACACGGGCCGCGGTCAGGTCCACCGCCGCCACGGACGCGAGGAGCTCCCACCGCTGCCGGGTCCGACCACTCGCGGGCAGGGGGACGCGATGGCCCAGGTCGGCGGCCAGGAGCAGGTGGTCGCCGACATCGGCGCCCCGGGCCCGCCCGGCGGCCTCGCAGGCCAGGGAATCCACGGGCTCGGCGCTGAGCTGCACCTGCCCAGCCTCGGCGTCCGGCGTCCGGGTCGACCCGCTCATCCCTGCTCCTCCGTCGGTAACGCCTCGGCCCCACTGGTCGAAGTCCCTGCCTCCAGGCGCCGCAGGTCGTGGCTCACCCCGCTCGGGGCGCGTCCGAGCAGCCGGTCGCTGGTGAGCACCGGCGCGCCGATCGTCGCGAGGCTCACCGTCCCCGGCAGGGTGGCGACCCGTCGGGCCAGCACCCGGTCCTCGTGCGCGGGCCGGTGGGGGAACCCGCCGGCCGCCAGGTAGGTGGAGGCCCGGATCCCCAGGTTGGCCCCGTGGACGTGTCCGTGGCCGCCGTCGGTGTGCAGCCGGCCCGCATAGGCGTCGTGCCAGGCGTCGAGGGTCGCCGGCGCGGCGGCCCCTCCGTGGGGCGTGACTGTCCCGAGGACCAGGTCCGCACCACGGTCGGCGAGGTCGACCTGATGGGCCAGCCAGTGCTCGGGGACGACCGAGTCGGCGTCGGTGTGAGCCAGCCAGGTCGCCCTGAGGTCATGCGCGTGGACGAGGCTGAGCGCCTGGCGGACCCCGAGGTCCCTGGTCTGGCCGACGGACCGGCAGGCGACCGCCAGCGAGTGGACGCCGGGACGCCGGGCGACCACCTCGGCACTCCGGTCGCTGCAGGCGTCCAGCACGACCCAGACGTCGACCGGCACGGTCACCTGGCCGCAGGCGCGGTCGAGCCCAGCCAGGCAGGCGTCAAGCACGTGCTCCTCGTCGCGGGCAGGGACGACGACGAGGACGCGCTGCACGCGTGGTCGCATCACACCTCCCGGGCTGGGGCCGGCACCGGCCCAGGAGTAGTACCTACCCAGACCGGCTCAGTAGTAACCCGCCATCAGCTCGCTCGTCCACTGCGACTGGTCGGCGGCGGGCATCGCGGGGGCTCCTCGGGATCAGGTCAGGTCGGTGCGACCGGACTCCTTGAGCCGGTCGACCAGGGCCTTGACATCCTGCGCCCGGGCGCGGGTGGTCACGAGCAGGGCGTCCGGCGTGTCCACCACGACGACGTCGTCGAGGCCGAGGACGGCGACCGTGCGCCCGGTCCCGGAGACCACCAGGCCCGAGGCGTCGTGCAGCAGCACGTCCTCCACAGCCGTCCCCAGGACCTTGAGGTCGTTGCCGGCGCTGGGCAGCAGCCCGGCGAGGGAGGCGAAGTCGCCCACGTCGTCCCAGCCGAAGTCGCCGGGGATCACCGCGACCTTGCCGTCGCGGGCCGCGGGCTCGGCCAGCGCGTGGTCGATGGCGATCTTCGTCAGCGTCGGCCAGACGTCGGCCAGCCGGCTCGGGTCGGCGGCGATGGCCCGAAGACCCTCGGCCAGGCCCGGCTGGTAGTCGGCCAGCAGGTCCAGCAGCACGGAGGCCCGAACGACGAACATGCCCGCGTTCCAGCGGTACTCACCGGTCGCCAGGTAGGCCGTGGCCGTCGCCTCGTCCGGCTTCTCCACGAACGAGCGCACCGACAGCGCCCGCGGCGCCCCCTCGACGGCCAGCGGTTCCCCGGCCTGGATGTAGCCGAAGCCAGTCGCCGGGTGGGTCGGCTCGATGCCGATGGTGACGACCTTGCCGGCCCGGGCCACGGCGACCGCCTCGGCGACGCAGGCGCTGAACCGGTCCTCGCCGGTGATGACGTGGTCGGCGGCGAAGGAGGCGACCACCGCGTCGGGGTCGCGCCGTTCGAGCAGCGCCGCGGCCAGGCCGATCGCGGCGGCGGAGTCCCGCGGCGAGGGCTCGGCCAGCAGCGAGTCGTAAGGCAGGTCGGGCAGCTGGGCGGCCACGGCGTCGCGGTGCGCGACGCCGGTGACCACGACGATGTTGGTGCCGCACAACGGTGCCAGCCGGTCCCACGTGGCCTGGAGCAGCGAGCGCCCCGAGCCGGTCAGGTCGTGCAGGAACTTCGGCGAGGAGGCCCGCGACAGCGGCCACAGGCGGGTCCCGGCACCCCCGGCGGGGATCACGGCATACAAGCCCTCGATGGTCGGACCCGCCTCGGAAGTCATGGCGCAGAACCTAGCCGACCGCTGTGGCATGCTCCCCGCCATGTCCTCGGGCGCCGACACGGACCCGGCCGTCTTCGACCAGCACCTGGCCTCCTGGCGGGAGTGGCAGGCCAGCCCGTGGGGCCGGCTGCGGTATGCCGTGGTCCGGCACGTGCTCGACACGCACCTCGCGTCGATGCGGCCGGGGCTGTGGGTGCTCGACCTCGGCGGCGGGGACGGCACCGAGTCGCTGCGGCTGGCGGCGCTCGGCCACGAGGTCACCCTGGTCGACCCGAGCGAGGGGATGCTCGGTGTGGCCCGGGCTCAGGCCGACGCAGCAGGAGTCGCCGACCGGGTCGTCACGGTCCACGCCGGCGTGGACGACCTGGCCCACCTCGGTCTCGGCACCTTCGACGTCGTGCTGTTCCACTTCGTCATCCACTACCTGGCCGACCCCGCCGCAGCCGTCGCGGCAGCAGCCGGGCACGTCGCCCGGGGCGGCTTCCTCTCGCTGATGGCCCCGAACCCCCACGCCGACGTCCTCGTCCGGGTGCGCGACCTGGACCTGGCCGGCGCCCGTGACCTGCTGGCCGGGGGCACCCGCGAGTCGGTGACGTTCGCCCACACCATGACGCACGTCGGGGTGGAGCAGGCGCGGGCCCTGCTGGGCGCGACGGAGCTGCAGGAGGTCGGCCACTACGGCCATCGGGGGCTCATGAACATGGTCGCCAGCAACGAGCCCAAGCACGACCCGGAGGTCTACGCCGAGCTGGAACGGCTGGAGATCGAGCTGTGCGGCACCTCGCCGTACCGCGACATCGGCTCCTCCTGGCAGCTGGTCGCGCGCCGGCCCTGACCGCGGCCACCCGCCGCGGGAGCGCTCGGCGGTCACCACCTCGTCACCGAACCCTCCCGGTGACGTCACCCGCAGATCACCGGGGCTCGCGACCGTGGTGGCGTGCGGATCGCGATCGTGACCGAGTCGTTCCTGCCGACCCTCAACGGGGTGACCACCAGCGTCTGCCGGGTGCTGGAGTGCCTGCGCGACGCCGGCCACGAGGCCGTCGTCATCGCGCCGCACCCGGCCCCGCCGAGCTTCGCCGGCTTCCCCGTGCACACCGTGGCCAGCGTGCCGGTGCGGCAGTTCCCGGTCGGGCTGCCCACCGGGGAGGTCGAGGAGGTGCTGGCCGCGTTCGGGCCGGACGTGGTGCACGTGGCCAGCCCGTTCGTCGTCGGCGCCCGCGGCCTCGCCGCCGCGACCCGGCTGGGCCTGCCGGCGGTCGCCATCTACCAGACCGACATGGCCTCCTACCTGCGCCAGCACGGCCGCGGCCCGGCCGGGCGGGCCGCCTCCCGGGCCGCGTGGCGCTGGATCCGGCGGATCCACGGGCAGGCCGGGCTCACCCTGGCGCCCTCGTCCTCCGCCCTTCAGGACCTGCGCGACCACGGGGTGCCGCGCACCGCGCTGTGGGGGCGCGGCGTCGACGCCGGCCTGTTCCACCCCGGCTGGCGACAGGACGCCCGCACCCGTGCCCTGCGAAGGACCCTCGCCCCGGGCGGCGAGCTGCTGCTCGGCTACGTCGGGCGCCTCGCCCCGGAGAAGGAGCTGGACCGGCTCGCCGCGCTGGCCACCGTCCCCGGCACCCGCCTCGTCCTCGTCGGCGACGGCCCCTCGCGCGAGCACCTCGGGGCGCTGCTGGCCGAGGCGGTCGCCGCCAGCCCCGGCCGGCCCACCCTGCCGCCGGTCTTCCTCGGCCGACGCGAGGGCGAGGAGCTGGCCCGCGCCTACGCCGCCTTCGACGTGTTCGTCCACACCGGCACCCGGGAGACCTTCGGCCAGACCCTGCAGGAGGCCTCCGCCAGCGGGCTCCCCGTCGTGGCCCCGGCCCGCGGCGGCCCGCTGGACCTGGTCGCCCACGGCCGGACCGGTCTGCTGTTCGACCCCGACGACCCCGCCGCCCTGGAGCGCCAGGTCCGGACGCTCACCGACCCCGCGCACGGGGCGGCGCGGCGCGCGGCCCTGGGCCACGCGGCATACCGGCAGGTGTCCTCCCGCTCCTGGCCGGCCCTGGTGGCCCAGCTGCTCGAGCACTACGCCGCGGTCGCCGCCGGGGAGGGCGCGCGGGCCGCCTGAGGTGTCTGGTTCCTCACAACGGCGGCACCCGGGAACTCCGGGGGCGTGGGCGCTCACTAGCATTGGGGCGATCCGGACGGAGCCGTCCCCTGCCCACGCGCGCACGACGACGGCGGTCGTCCCAGCTTCCTCGCGTGAAAGGGACGCATCGTGCCCCAGGCAGCATCCGGGACGTTGTATCGCGGCCGTGAAGGCATGTGGTCGTGGGTCGCGCACCGCATCAGCGGCGTGCTGATCTTCTTCTTCCTCTTCGCCCACGTGCTCGACACCGCGCTGGTCCGGGTCTCCCCCGAGGCCTACAACTCGGTCATCGGCACCTACAAGAACCCGATCGTCGGGCTCGGTGAGCTCGGCCTCGTGGCCGCGGTGCTCTTCCACGCCTTCAACGGGATCCGCGTGATCCTGGTCGACTTCTGGTCCCGGGGCCCGAAGGTGCAGCGCCAGATGTTCTGGGCCGTCATCGCCATCTGGGTCGTCCTCTTCGTGCCGTTCGCGATCCGGCACCTGTCCCACGTCTTCGGCTGAAAGGGCTGGGCATCGTGAGCACTGCAACCCCGACCGACCGCGGTCCCAAGCTGACCGAGCTGACCAAGCGCTCGCCGTACAAGCGCCGCCTGCGCGGCCGCGGCAACTTCGAGCTGTGGTCCTGGATCTTCATGCGCGGCTCCGGCGTGCTGCTGCTGGTCCTCGTCCTCGGCCACCTGTTCGTCAACCTGGTCATGGGCCAGGGCATCAAGGCGATCGACTTCGCCTTCGTCGGCGGCAAGTGGTCCAGCCCGTTCTGGCAGGTCTGGGACCTGCTCATGCTGTGGCTGGCCGAGATCCACGGCGTCAACGGCGTGCGGACCGTCATCAACGACTACACCGAGAAGGACTCGACCCGCCTCGTCCTGAAGAGCCTGCTCATCTTCAGCGCCGTGGTCGTCCTCGTGCTCGGCACGCTCGTCATCTTCACCTTCGACCCGTGCCCGACCGGTGCGGCGGCCGGTGACCTGCCCAGCTTCTGCGCCAAGTAAGGACAACTGATGCAGACCCACAAGTACGACGTCGTCATCGTCGGGGCCGGTGGCGCCGGCATGCGCGCCGCGCTCGAGTCCTCCTCGCGCGTGCGCACGGCGGTGCTGACCAAGCTCTACCCGACCCGCTCCCACACCGGCGCGGCCCAGGGCGGCATGTGCGCCGCCCTCGCCAACGTCGAGGAGGACAACTGGGAGTGGCACACCTTCGACACGGTCAAGGGCGGCGACTACCTCGTCGACCAGGACGCCGCGGAGATCATGTGCAAGGAGGCCATCGACGCGGTCATCGACCTCGAGAAGATGGGCCTGCCGTTCAACCGCACCCCCGAGGGCCGGATCGACCAGCGCCGCTTCGGTGGCCACACCCGCAACCACGGTGAGGCCGCGGTCCGCCGCTCCTGCTACGCCGCGGACCGCACGGGTCACATGATCCTGCAGACGCTCTACCAGAACTGCGTCAAGCAGGGCGTGGAGTTCTACAACGAGTTCTATGTCCTCGACCTGATCATGACCGAGGTCGACGGCGAGCAGCGCACCGCCGGCGTCGTGGCCTACGAGCTGGCCTCGGGCGAGATCCACGTCTTCCAGGCCAAGGCCGTCATCTTCGCCACCGGCGGCACCGGCAAGGTCTTCAAGACCACCTCCAACGCCCACACCCTCACCGGGGACGGCATGGGCGTGGCCTTCCGCCGGGGCCTGCCGCTGGAGGACATGGAGTTCTTCCAGTTCCACCCGACGGGCCTGGCCGGCTTGGGCATCCTGCTGTCCGAGGCCGCGCGCGGCGAGGGCGGCATCCTGCGCAACAGCGAGGGTGAGCGCTTCATGGAGCGCTACGCCCCCACCATCAAGGACCTCGCGCCGCGTGACATGGTCGCCCGCGCGATGGCCAACGAGGTGCGCGAGGGCCGCGGCTGCGGGCCGAACAAGGACTACGTCCTGCTCGACCTGACCCACCTCGAGCCGGCCGTCATCGACGCCAAGCTGCCCGACATCACCGAGTTCGCACGGACCTACCTCGGCGTCGAGCCCTACACCGAGCCGGTGCCGGTCTACCCGACCGCGCACTACGCGATGGGTGGCGTGCCGACCAACGTCGAGGCCGAGGTGCTGCGCAACAACACCGACGTCGTCCCCGGCCTGTACGCCGCGGGTGAGGT
>NZ_JBTCWL010000062.1:0-22203 GCF_054325275.1 Oryzihumus sp. | reverse complement strand
CCGGTCGCGGTCGGGCCGGTGTCCTCCTGCACGTCCTCGAGGGTGTAGTCGACGAACCCCAGCACCGCCAGGTCGCAGGCCGAGACGAGGCCCAGGATGGCGTCGGCGTCCTCCGGGACGACCGGGCTGACGGTGAAACGTCCGGCCAGCGCCGGCGGCAGCGTGGGTGCAGACATGTCTCGCAGGCTCGCAGTGCGGCCGCCGACGCAGCAACCGGTTTGACGGGGCAGGATGGGGCCATGAGCGACGTCGAGCAGCAGCGCGGGGACGACGAGCAGGGCCAGCGCGTCGTGGTGGTGACCCAGGACGGGATGGGCGTGGCCAACCACGACCCCGCGGCCACCGAGGAGGAGGAGCGCAGCCCCGCCGACCTGGTCGAGCAGCCGGCCAAGGTCATGCGCATCGGCTCGATGATCAAGCAGCTGCTCGAGGAGGTCCGCAACGCGCCGCTGGACGAGGCAGGGCGGGCGCGGCTCGCGGAGATCCACCGCCGGTCGCTGTCCGAGCTCGAGCAGGGGCTCGCCCCCGAGCTGGTCGAGGAGCTCGAGCGGATCACGTTGCCGTTCAACGAGGCCGCGCCCTCCGACGCCGAGCTGCGCATCGCCCAGGCCCAGCTGGTGGGGTGGCTGGAGGGGCTGTTCCACGGCATCCAGACCGCGCTGTTCGCCCAGCAGATGGCGGCGCAGGCCCAGCTGCAGGAGATGCGCCGGGCCCTGCCGCCGGGGCACGGGCCGGCCGGTCCCGGGCACCACCCGATGCCCGGTATGCCGCGCCACGGGGACGAGACCGGCCCCACCGGCCAGTACCTCTGAGTCCGCCTGTCGAGGACCGCCGGGCCAGCCGGGCTAGGCCCCGATGAGGGCGGGCTGCCAGGGCACGACGACGGCGAGCACCAGCAAGAGCGCCCCGACGGCAAGGCTGAGCCGCGGCCCGTGCCGCCACGCCTTCTCGAGCAGGATGACGACCGCCAGCGCGGCCATCCACACCATGTTCATGACGCCGACCGCGACCAGCACGAGCATCAGGCTCCAGCAGCAGCCCAGGCAGTAGCCGCCGTGCCAGACGCCGACGCGCCCGTCGCGCAGCCGGCCGGTGAAGCTGCCGACGTGCATCAGCACCCCCAGTGGGGAGCGGCAGTGCGCCAGGCACCGGGCCTTGAGCGGGCTGAACTGGTAGGCCCCGGCCAGCGCCAGGGCAGCACTCGCGGCCACGACCCGTGCCCGACCGCTCGTCATCGTCACCATGTCGAGCCACCGGGTCAGCCCGAAGGCGACGAGCCCGTACGCCGCCCACGCCAGGAAGTAGCCGGACAGCAGGGCCGTCACCCTGACCGCCCGGGCCGGGCCCGTGGTCTGCGCCGAGACCACCCGCAGGTACAGCCGCGCGACGGGTGCCACCGACGGCAGCATCATCGCGGCCATCATCGCGACCCACAGGCCCAGGAACGCCAGCAGAGCCGTCGGCGCACCCGAGGCCCCCATCGGGGCGGACATGGACGTGGACATCGACATCGACGGGCTGCTGGACCAGGTCAGCAGCCACGCCCAGCACAGCGCCGCGACCCCCAGCAGCGCCGCCCACAGGACGGCGGCGTCGCTACGCCGACCAGGCGAAGTCGCGGTAGTGGCCATTCTTGCCCGCGTTGTCGAAGGACCAGCCGTAGTCCGGGTCGTTGAAGGTCCCGACCGTGCTCCGCGCCACGGGCAGGTCTGTCCCCATGGGGTGGAAGACGTTGACGATCCGCATGACCGGGCTGTCCGGGGCCCGGACGCCGGTGACCTCGAAGTCCATGATGCCGGGGACGGTCACGCGTCGGGTGTCGTCGTGGGACTCGAAGGTGATCGGCACGAACTTCACCCCCACCTGCTCGCCGATGAGGGTGGCGAGGAACTCCGGCATGCCACCCCTGGCACCCGAGAGGATCGGGCCGAGCGCCTCCCGCTGCGCCTGGTCGGCCCGTTCGTCGATGTAGACGGCCACCCGCCAACCGCCCTCGCCCATCACCTGGGGCGCGTCGACCACGAGGATGATCCCGAGGCCGTCGAGGCGTAGCCCGTCGGACTCCCCGTCGGTGACCTGCATGGCCAACGGCACGAGGCAGCGCTCGTTGTCGGCCGGCGCCTGGAACGCCGACGTGACGCACGGGCAGAGGATGTCGCAGTTGCAGTTCTCGAGGTACTCGCCGGTCAGGTGCCAGGCCACGTCGCTCACCCCATCCACTCCCCTGCCCCGCCCTCCAGTATCGGCCGCCGGGACGCAACAGGGCATACGCCAGAACGCGCAATAGGGTCGGGCCATGCCCCTGTTCGACCTGTCCCTCGACCAGCTGCACGAGTACCGGCCCGACCGTGCCGAGCCGGAGGACTTCCGCTCCTTCTGGGACACCACGCTCGCCGAGGCGCGCAGCCACCCGCTCGACCTGACGCTGGCCGACCACGACCTGCACCTGCCGCTGGTCGAGGCGCAGGACCTGTCGTTCAACGGGTTCGGCGGCCAGCGGGTGCGGGGCTGGCTGCTGCGGCCACGCGGCCTCACGGGTGACCTGCCCGCCGTCGTGCACTACCTCGGCTACGGGCAGGGGCGCGGCGAGCCGCTGGACTGGCTGGCCTGGCCGGCCGCCGGGTTCGCCACCATCGTCATGGACACCCGCGGCCAGGGCGCCCGCGGCGGCACCGCCGGGGCCACCGGCGACCAGGCCGGCAGCGACTCCCCGCACGTCGAGGGGTTCCTCACCCGCGGAGTGCTGGACCCGCACGACTACTACTACCGCCGCGTGTTCACCGATGCCGTGCGCGCCGTCGAGGTGGCGCACGCGCTCGACGGGGTCGACCGCAGCCGCGTCGCGGTCCACGGCGGCAGCCAGGGCGGCGCGATCAGCCTCGCCACCGCGGCGCTGGCCGACGGCGTCGCCGCCGCGATGGTCGACGTCCCCTTCCTCTCGCACGTCGCCCGCGCCATCGAGGTCACCGACACCCGGCCGTATGCCGAGCTGCTGGGTTTCGTGCGCACGCACCGCGACCGGGTGACCCAGGCCCTCGCCACGATCAGCTACTTCGACGGGATGACCCTCGCGGCGCACGCACACGTCCCCGCGCTGTTCTCGGTGGCCCTCATGGACCCGATCTGCCCGCCGTCGACGGTCTTCGCGGCGTACAACCACTACGCCGGGCCGAAGGAGATCGACGTGTTCCCCTACAACGAGCACGAGGGCGGCGGGACGCACCAGAGCGCCCGTCAGGTGCGGTGGCTGCGGGAGCGCTTCGCGTGAGCGGCTCGCAGGGCTCGCGCGGCGCCACTGCGCCCGGCGCGCTCATGGCCGCCGAGGTGGCCTCGCAGCCGGAGGTGCTCGAGCGAGTGCTCCGCGAGGCGCCGGCCGCGGTGCGGGCGGTGGCCGCGCAGGTGCGCCGGTTCGCGCCCCGCTTCGTCCTGCTCGCGGCCCGCGGCACCAGCGACCACGCCGCGCTCTACGCCAAGTACCTCATCGAGACCACGCTCGGCCTGCCCGCGGGCCTGGTGTCCACGTCGACGTACACGACCTACGACGCCGAGCCCGACCTCACGGGGGTCCTGTGGGTGGCGGTGAGCCAGTCCGGCGGCTCGCCCGATCTGGTCGAGTCGACGGGCCGGGCCCGCGCCGGGGGTGCGCTGACCCTGGCCGTCACCAACGCCGCCGGGTCGCCCCTGGCCGAGGCGGCGCAGCTCCACCTGGACATGCTCGCCGGACCCGAGCACTCCGTCGCCGCCACCAAGACCTACACCGCCAGCCTGCTCACCCTGCTCCTGCTCGTCGAGGCGTGGCGGGACGCCGACCCCCTCGACCTGCAGGGCCTGCCGTCGCTCGCGCACGCCGCGCTCGACCTGCCGCAGGTCGCGGCGGTGGCGGCGCGATACCGGTTCGTGGACAAGCTGGTCACGACCTCACGCGGCTACGCCTACCCCACCGCGCGGGAGGCGGCGCTGAAGCTGATGGAGACCTGCTACCTGTCGGCGCACGCGTTCTCCGGGGCCGACCTGCTGCACGGCCCGCTGGCCCTGATCGACGCCGACCGCCCGGTCGTGGCGATCGTCCCCGAGGGGGCCGGCGGACGAGCCCTGGCGCCGGTGCTCGAGCGCCTCGTCGAGCGGGGCGCGGACCTGTGCGTGGTCGCCCCTCCCGGCGTCGGCGCCGAGCCCACCGTGCCGCTGCCCACGGGCATGGTCGAGCGGGTCGCGCCGATCGTCCAGGTCATCCCGCTGCAGCAGCTGGCGCGGGAGCTGGCAGTGTCGCGTGGTCAGGACCCTGACGTGCCGCGCGGGCTCTCGAAGGTCACCCGGACCCGCTGAGCCCACCGGCGTCGGGGGCCTCTTCGCCGTCGGCGTCGGCGACCTCCTCCTCCGGGCGCGGCGGGATGGTGGAGTCGACCTCGAGCTCCTCGAGCTCGTGGTCGTGCGGCGCCTCGGGGTGCTCCGGCGCTGCGGTGCCCACGGCTCAGTCCCCGGACTGCTCGATCCGGAAGCCGACCTTGAGGCCGACCTGGATGTGCGCGATACCGCTGTCGTCGAGCTGGCCCCGGATCTCGGAGACCTCGAACCAGTCGAGGTGCCGGGTGGTCTGCCCGACCCGGTCGATCGCGTTGCGGATGGCGGCGTCGACGCTGTCGGGTGATGACCCGACGACCTCGATGACGCGGTAGACGTGACCGGACACGCTGCCTCCCTCGGGCGGGTGGTCCCGGCGCGGTGTGGCCGGGGGTCCATTCGACTCCTCCCCGGGCGGGCTGTCGACCCGCTACGGGACGTGGGTCAGCTGTCGGCTGCCGCCGCGTCGAGGCGGACGGTGGTGCGCACGTTGTTGAGCACCGCGACCAGCGGCACCGCGATGAACGCGCCGAACACTCCGCCGAGGATCGTGCCGCCGGTGACCGCGAGCAGGATGGCCAGCGGGTGGATGCTCACCGCCTTGCCGAGGATGTACGGGTTGAGCATGTTGCCCTCGAGCTGGACCGTGAGCACCAGCGCCACCGCCATGACGATCGCCACGGCCACGCTCTTGGTCACCAGCGCGACGAGCACCACGACGATTCCGGCGACCACCATGCCGACCAGCGGGATGAGCGAGCCGAGGAAGAGCAGCACGCCCAGCGGGATGACCAGCGGCATCCCGGCGACGAGCATGACGATGACCATGGTCAGGGAGTTGATGAACGCCAGGATGACGCAGCCGCGCATGTAGGCGCTGAGGGTGCGCCAGGCCACCTGCCCCGCATGCGCGACCCGCGGCTCCTCCCGGTCGGGGAAGAGGCTGACCACCCAGCGCCAGATCTGGCCGTCGTCGAGCAGCATGAAGCAGATCGCGAACAGGCACAGCACCCCGCCGCTGATCACGCTCAGCGCGCTGCCCGCCGTCGCGAACACGCCCGAGACGATGCTGCCCTGGTTGTTGGCCAGGGTCTGCTGCAGGTTCGTGCCGATCTGGTCGACCTGCCGGGCGGACAGGTGCAGGGGACCGTGCACGAGCCAGTCCTGGATCGAGGTGAGGGCGTTCCGCAGCTGGTCGCCGATGAGCGCGGCGTTGCTGGCCACCTGGGAGACGGCGAACCACACGGCCAGCCCGATGGCGACGACACCGACGACGAACACCCCGATCGCGGCCAGCGGCCGGGGGACGCCGCGGCCGACGAGCCAGGCCACGGCCGGCTGGAGCAGCGCGCTGACCAGCAGGGCCACGACCACGGTGATCGTGACCAGGCTGATGGCGTTGAGGATCCGAAGCAGCACGTAGATCGCGGCCGCGATCAGCAGGAACCGCAGCGACAGGTCGGCGATGAACCGCAGCTCCCGCCCGCTCTGCTCACGCGTGGGCACGCTCATGCGACCTCCTCCGCGGCAGCGCGACCGGCTGCCCTCCCCGAGAACAGGCAGCCGCCGAGGAAGGTCCCCTCCAGCGCCCGGTAGCCGTGCATCCCGCCACCGCCGAAGCCGGCGACCTCGCCGGCGGCGTAGAGCCCCGGCACGGGCGACCCGTCGGCACCGAGGACCCGCGCGGACAGGTCGGTCTCCAGCCCGCCGAGGGTCTTGCGGGTCAGGACGTGCAGCCGCACCGCGATCAGCGGACCCGCCTTGGGGTCGAGGATCCGGTGCGGGGTCGCGGTGCGGATCAGCCGGTCCCCGCGGTAGGCGCGGGTGCCCCGCAGCGCGGTGACTTGCAGGTCCTTGCCGAAGTCGTTGTCGATCTCGCGGTCGCGGGCCACGACCTGGCGCTCGATCTCCGCGGGGTCCAGCAGCGGCTCGGGCGTGAGCGCGTTCATCCCGGCGACCAGCTCGGGCAGCGTGTCGGCGACGACGAAGTCCGCGCCGTGCTGCTTGAACGCCTCCACCGGGCCGGGCGCCCCGGGCAGCGCGCGGGCGAGGACCTGCCGCACCGAGCGGCCGGTCAGGTCGGGGTTCTGCTCCGAGCCGGAGAGGGCGAACTCCTTCTCGATGATCTTCTGCGTCAGCACGAACCACGAGTGGTCGTGCCCGGTCTGGCGCAGGTGGGCCAGCGTTCCGAGGGTGTCGAAGCCGGGGAACAGCGGCGGCGGCAGCCGGCGCCCCAGCGCGTCGAACCACAGCGAGGACGGCCCCGGCAGGATCCGGATGCCGTGCCCGGGCCAGATCGGGTCCCAGTTCTGCAGGCCTTCGACGTAGTGCCACATCCGGTCGCGGTTGACCACGTTGGCCCCGACGGCCTCGCTGATGCCGATCATCCGCCCGTCGACGTAGGCCGGGACGCCGGTGACCATCTCGCGCGGCGGCTCGCCGAGCCGGGCCGGCCAGCTCGCCCGGACCAGGTCGTGGTTGGCGCCGATGCCGCCGGAGGTCACCACGACCGCCTGGGCGCGGACCGCGAAGTCGCCCACCACCTCACGGTTCGTGGCCGCGCCGCGGGGCTCGTGCGCCGGGGCAAGCCGGCTGCCGCTGACGCCGGTCACCACGCCGCCCTCGACGGTGAGCGCGTCGACCCGGTGCCGGAAGCCGATGCGCACGCGGCCGTCGTCAGCGGCCTGGCGGACCCGTCGCACGAACGGCTCGAGCACCCCGGGACCGGTCCCCCACGTGACGTGGAAGCGCGGCACCGAGTTGCCGTGCCCGGTCGCGGTCCCGTCACCGCGCTCGGCCCAGCCGACCACGGGGAAGAAGCCCACGCCGCGCTCCCGCAACCACGCCCGCTTCTCACCGGCCGCCCACTCCACGTAGGCGCGGGCCCACTGCCGGGGCCAGCGGTCCTCGTGCTCCCGGTCGAAGCCGGCCGTGCCGGTCCAGTCCTGCCAGGCCAGGTCGAAGGAGTCCTTGATGCCCATGCGCCGCTGCTCGGGTGAGTCCACCAGGAAGATGCCGCCGAAGGACCAGAACGCCTGTCCCCCAAGGTTCTCGGCCGACTCCTGGTCGAGCAGCAGGACGCTGCGGCCCGCCTCCACCAGCTCGGCCGTCGCCACGAGGCCGGCCAGCCCGGCCCCCACGACGATGACGTCGGCGTCCCCTGCACTGCGTCCGGCAGACATGGGCGCAGTATGCCGTGCCCCTCACCGGGGCGCAGGGACGTCAGCCCGCGTGCTGCTGCGGGACGAGCGCTGCGGCGATCCGCCGTCCCCACTCCTGGACCGCCGGCCAGTCCCGGAAGTCGCCGTACGGCGCGCGGACCACGTCCACGTCCACCTCGGCACCCGGCAGCTCCTCGCGCAGCGTGTGCGCGGGCGCCTCGGCGATGGCCAGCGTCGAGCCGTGCCGGCTGGCCTCGGCGACCAGCACCCTCATGTCCGCGCGGCCCGCGGGATGGCGAGCACCACGAGCAGGACACCGGCCACGATGAGCACCAGCGCCACCACGAGCGGCGCCACCCACAGCCAGTGCAGCACCGGCAGCGTCGCACCGGCGTCGGCGCGGACGATGACCCCGGGGCTGCCGTCGGGGTGCATCACCACGACGGTCCAGTCGCTGGACTGGATCGGCCACACCAGCTCCTGCGGTCCGGTGCCGGACACGCTGGCCGCCCAGATCCCCGCCTGCTCCGGCGGCACCGAGGGCGTCCCGCCGGTGACGTCGCGGTAGACCGGCGCACCGTCGCGGAAGCCGATCACCGTGGAGTGGTCCACACCGGCCAGCCACGCCGCCGCGTCCGCGGTGTGCGCGACGCCGATGAACACGGGCCGGGGGTCGAGCGACTCCGCCCGCACCCGCGCGTCGCCGAGCGCCCACGACGCCCCGCTCCAGTCCTGCCCGGAGGCGCCGACCTGCACCGCGCTGCTGGCGATGGCGCTGGTCGAGGTGGCGAAGGTGCGCGACGCGGTGGTGACGAAGCCGGCGCGGTCCCGGGAGGCGAGGTTCAGCACCCCGAGCCCGGCCGAGGCGGCCAGCAGCCCCAGCGACCCCGCGAGCAGCACTGCGCCGGCGACGACGGAGACGATCCGGCCCCCGGTCCACTTCCTGGCGCCGGCGCTCGCCGCCGGAGGTGCCGTCTGCGCCATGGTGGCCGGCGGGGGTGCCGTCGACCCGGCGGGCGGGGCGGCCGCCTGCGGCGCCGTCGTGTCGACGGGCTGCCCCGCCTCGATGGGCTGCTGCGGGGGCGGTGTCCCGATGGTCATGCGCGCCGCCGAGGGGTCGTCGCCGCCGGGGTCGAACCGGAACGGCGGGTACTCGTCGGTCATCAGCGCCGCGTAGGCGGCCACGCGCAGCACCCACCGGTTCATCCCGAGCACGAAGTCGAAGACGGACTGCGGGTAGCGACCGGTCACGAGCAGCACCACCGCGCCGACGAGGACCATCAGCCCGATGAGGCCGCTGGACCAGACCCGGGTCCGGTTGTCGCCGGAGACCAGCGCGAGGGAGCCCCCGGCGAAGAATGCCACGACGAGGTAGTGCGGCAGGGCCAGCAGCCAGGTCTTGACCAGGACCAGGCCCCGGGAGAGCCTCTCGGGGTAGGCCACCTCGAGGTGGGCCGGGTAGTCGGGCACCTCGTCGAGGGTGAACGGCGGGTAGCGGTCGGTGCCCAGGGCGCCGTAGGCGTAGTAGCCCACCCGCCAGCTCCAGCGCAGCACCCCGACGTTGAAGTCGAAGATCGCCCGGGGGTAGTGCCCGGTGAACAGGATCGCGAAGAACGCCACGATGCTGAGCACCACGAACGCTGCCCACAGCACGAGCAGCACGAGGTAGTGCGGGATGGCCAGCAGCCACTTGACCAGCCACAGCCAGCGGCTGAGCCCGGGATCCAGCCGGGCGTCGACACGGACGGGGTAGCCGGCGGTGCTCATGGCGCCTCCCAAACAGGAGCAGCGGCAGGTCATGGCCAGCGTGGCGCGGGCGGAGCGGGGCCGGTCAGGACCTTTCGCCCACAGGAGCCGACAGGAGCCGACAGAAACCCCCACAAGCCTCATCCGTTGAAATGCGCCCCACTTGGGTACA
This sequence comes from Oryzihumus sp., assembly GCF_054325275.1. Classification (NCBI taxonomy): domain Bacteria; kingdom Bacillati; phylum Actinomycetota; class Actinomycetes; order Micrococcales; family Intrasporangiaceae; genus Oryzihumus; species Oryzihumus sp. The sequence continues at coordinate 12,786 of NZ_JBTCWL010000062.1, read as the reverse complement.
CCCTGATCTCCCCACCTCTCACAAGGAGACCAGCGTGATCATTCTCGGACTGATCCTGTTGATCATCGGCATCGTCGCCCACATCTCGATCCTGACGACGATCGGCGTCATCCTGATCATCGTCGGTGCCGTTCTGTGGATCCTCGGCGCGACCGGCCGCGCCGTCGGCGGCCGCAAGCACTACTGGTAACTGCACCCCGAGCGCACCAGCGCACATGAGAGACCGAAGGGCCCCGCCGGCAACGCGGCGGGGCCCTTCGCTGTCCCGACGCGCAGGACCCACGTACCGGGCGACAGCAGGACCCGTGAGGCACGCTGGAGTCGCACCCAGCCGCGATCGACCGGGGCAGGCGAGAGGGAGGCACGAGATGCAGCCGGACAACCTCGACCAGCAGGTCCAGGCGCTGGGTGACGCCGCGGCGCAGGCCACGAACGGGCGGAGCGCACGCATGCTCTACGGCGGCCCATCGTCGACACTCACCCAGACGGTCATCGCGATGCGCGAAGGGGCCCGGCTCGGCGACCACGAGAGCCCGGGTGAGGCCACGATGCTGGTGCTGCGCGGTCGGTTGCGGGTCGCCAGCCAGGGCCAGGCGTGGGAGGCCGCGCAGGGCGACCTGCTCGAGCTGCCGCTGGAGACGCATGCCGTCGAGGCGCTCACGGACGCGGCCTTCCTGCTGACCGCGGCGAAGGTGCGCCAGCAAGCTCACGGGTGACACCCGGCCCGGTGCTGCGCTGCGGGTTGCCGCGGGGTCTACCGTGCGGGACGTGAACCTGGAGTCCTTCGAGCTGGTGATGCTGCGGCGCCCGGCCGACGCCACGCCCTACGACGAGGCGACCCTGGAGCGGATCCAGGCCGAGCACCTTGCCTATCTCGCGTCGTTGCGCGAGGCCGGGCACGTCGTCACCAACGGCCCGGTGCTGGACCAGCCGGATGAGTCCCTGCGCGGGCTGACCTTCTTCTGCACCGGCTCCACCGAGCGGGCCCGCGAGCTGGCAGAGGCAGACCCGGCGGTGCGCGCCGGGCGGCTCGCCGTCGAGGTGATGACCTGGTGGTGCCCCGCCGGCACCATGACCCGGCCGGGCACCACGGTCACCGTCGAGGGCTGAGCCGGTGCGCAGCGGCCCGCCGGCCCGGGTGCCCTGGTGGGGCCTGGCCTCCGCGATCGCCGCCCCGGTCCTGCTGGTCGGGGGCTGGACGTGGGCACAGGCCGTGCAGCCAGCACCGTTCGACCCGGTGCGCCAGACCATCAGCGCGCTCGCGGCCACCGGCGCTCCGCACCGGGTCGTGATGACGGTGGCCCTGCTCGGGCTCGGCGTCGCGCACGCGACCACCGCGCTGGCAGTGCGCCCTGCGGCGACGGCCGGGCGCCTCACGCTGGCGGTGGGCGGTGTCGCGACGTTCCTCGTGGCGCTGCTGCCGCTGCCGTCGCCGTCGGGCAGCGCCGCGGCGCACACCGCGGCCGCATCGACCGCGTTCGCCGCCCTGGCGGTATGGCCCGTCCTGGCCTCACGCAGCCGTCCCGGCACGCCGATGGCGTTGCGCCGCAGGGCCGCCGGGACAGCCACCGTGGTGCTCGCGCTGCTGGTGGCGTGGCTGCTCCTCGAGCTGCGCTCCGCTGGGCCGGCCGTCGGCCTGTCCGAGCGCGTGGCGGCCGCGGCCCAGGCACTCTGGCCGCTGGCGGTGGTGCTCAGCTGCCGGTTGTCCGGCTCGCGCGCACGCGGCGCGTGACCAGCCGGAGCAGCACGCCGGCGGCGAACACCGCCAGCCCCACCAGCACGGCCGACAGTGGCAACGTTGCCACCAGCACGACACAGCCCGTGGCTCCCATCACCTGCAGCCCGCGGGGGAACCTCCTCCACTCCCCCGTCTGGCTGAGCGCGGCGAGGTTGGCCACGAGGTAGTAGGTCAGGACGCCGAAGGAGGAGAAGCCGATCGCCCCACGCAGGTCGACGGCCAGGACGAGCACGACGACGACCGCGGCCACAGCGACCTCGGCCCGGTGCGGCACGCGGTACCGCGGGTGGACCGCGCCCAGCCGGCTTGGAAGGTCGCGCTCGCGGGCCATGGCCAGGGTGGTGCGGCCCAGGCCGGCGATGAGCGCCAGCAGCGCCCCCAGTGAGGCGAGCGCGCCGCCGGCACGCACCAGCGGCACCGCCCAGGACCACCCGCCGGCCCCGACCGCTGCCGCGAGCGGTGCGGGCGCGGCGCCCAGACGAGTCGGCCCGAGCACCAGCAGCGCGCTGACGCCGACGACGGCATAGACCGCGACGGCGACCGCGAGCGCGATCAGGACCGCCCGTGGGATGACCCGCTGCGGGTCGCGCACCTCCTCCCCCATGGTGGCGATGCGGGCATACCCCGCGAAGGCGAAGAAGAGCAGGCCGGCGGACTGCAGGGTGCCGTACCACCCGCCCAGCGGACCGACATACGGCTGCGTGAGGTGCGCCAGGCTGGCCTGTCCGCCGGTGAGGCAGGCCAGCACGACCACGGCCAGGACGGCGAGCACGACAGTGACGATGACCCGGGTGAGCCGCGCGGTCCGGGTCACGCCGCGGTAGTTGACCGCCGCGAGCGCCACGACCGCCACCGCGCCGACGGGGCGCTGCCACGGCCCCGGTGCGACGTACGCGGCAAAGGTCAGCGCCATTGCGGCACAGCTGGCCGTCTTGCCGACGACGAACCCCCACCCGGCGAGGAACCCCCACCACGGGCCGAGCCGCTCCCGGCCGTAGACGTAGGTGCCCCCCGAGGTCGGGTACTGCGCCGCCAGCTGGGCGGAGGCGGTCGCATTGCAGTAGGCCACGACGGCGGCCAGCGCGAGGCCCACCAGCAGCGCGGACCCGGCCGCCCGGGCCGCCGGGCCGAAGGCGGCGAACACACCCGAGCCCACCATCGAGCCGAGCCCGATGACGACCGCGTCGGCCGTGCCGAGTCGGCGGGCCAGCGCCGGCTGGCCCGTCGGCTGGCCCGTCGGCTGGCCGGTCATCGGCGCACGCCCAGGGCGAAGGTCTCCACGACCTCGTAGCGCGGTCGCCGCCGCGGCCCCTCGCCCAGGTGGGACTCGACGAGGACCAGCTCGCTCGCCGTCCACTCCGGGCCTCGGTAGGTCTCCAGCACCCGCAGCCACCGGGTCACCTCGGCCGGCCGGCCGACCCGGGCCAGCGTCAGGTGCGGGTGGAAGCGACGGCCCTCGACGTCGGCGCCCGCCTTGGCCGCGGCGGCCCGTGCGCCCACCGCCAGCCGGGACAGCTCCACCTCGGGCTCGAGGCCACCGACCCCGGCCCACAGCACCTTGGCCCGGGCCGGGTCGGGGAACGCCCCGGCGCCGGTCAGGGTGGCCGCGAACGGCGTGCGCCGGGCAGCAGCCCGGGCCATCCGCGCCAGCAGGTCGTCCACCGCCCGCTCCGGCACCGCCGGCATGAAGGCCACGGTCAGGTGCCACTGGTCGCGCGCGGTCCAGCGCAGCCCGGGCCCGGCCTCGCGCCGCGGCGCGAGGAACTCCTCGAGGTCGTCCAGGGCGTGCTCCGGCGGCACCACCGCCGCGAAAATGCGCACGTGACCCATGCTGCCAGTCCCCGCGCCCCCGGTATGCCGGGCCGCGGCGCCGGTGGCGCGGCATAGCGGTCTGCGGCGCAGTGGGGGTCATCCCGTTGACGGTGGCGCACGGCGGGCGGCGGGGTCACGCTGGGCCGGTGGCCACGACCACGGCCCGGCCCGCACGCGTCGCCGGCACCCTGGCGGTGGGCGCCGCGGTCGCCGTGGCGCTGGGCGTCTACGGCCGGGTGCACCAGCCGACGTTCCGGCCCGTCACGACCCTGGGGTTCCCCGACCTGGTCTCGATGAAGGTGTGGCTCGGCTCGGTCGCCGGGCTGCTCGCCCTGGTCCAGCTGGTGTCCGCGCTGCGCCTGTTCGGCCACCTCGGGTCCGGGCCGGCGCCGTCGTGGCTGGGCACCTTCCACCGCGTGTCCGGCGGGCTGGCGGTGCTGGTCAGCCTGCCGGTGGCCTACCACTGCCTGTGGGCCCTGGGGTTCCAGTACGACCAGGCCCGGGTGCTCGTGCACTCGCTGGCCGGGTGCGTCTTCTACGGCGCGTTTGTGGCCAAGGTGCTGACCCTGCACAGCCGGATGCCGCGCTGGGCGCTGCCGGTGCTGGGCGGGCTGACCTTCACCGCGCTCGTCGTCGTGGTGCTGACCTCGGCCGTGTGGTTCCTGACGACCGTCGGCCTGCCCGGCGGTGTCACGTACTGACGCCGGGTCGTGACCGTGCGAGGCCGCCGGGTTTGGCAGAGTGAGGGGCATGGCGGGCACCCGCACGACACGGGGACGGCTCGGCGGGGTGCGGCAGCGGCTGCGCGCCGCCGGCAGGTGGGTGCGCCCGCGCGCCCGGCGGGGGGGCCCGAAGGTGCTGGCCGTGCTGGGTGTGACGCTCGCCTGCTACGCCGGCGGGGTCGCGACCACCAGCCTCTTCCCGACGACCGTGGAGACGAGGCACTACCGCGCCGACGTGCGCCTGTCGGCCCTGCCGACCCTGACCTCGACCCTGCACAGCCCGACGTCCTTCGGCGACATCGACCTGGAGTTCACCAGCCTGCTGCCGGCGCCGGGCGTGGACGCGACCGTGCAGGTCAAGGAGAACATCACCGACGTCTTCGACGACCGCCGCGTCTCGATCAGCTCGCTGCAGCCCTCGACCACGGAGGTCAGCGCGGCCCTGGCCAGCGCCGTCTCGGGAGTCGGCCTGCGCTTCGCGGCCGGGGCGGTCGGCGTCGGCCTGGTGACCGTGGCGCTGGTGACCTTCGGGCGGCGCCGGCGTCCGTCGTGGCGCCACGTGACCGCGACCGGGACCGCGGTGCTGCTCGCCGTCGGCGGCACCGGCCTCGGTGTCTGGGACAGCTACCAGCCCAGGAACCTCAGCAGCTACAACACCAGCGGCCTGCTCGGCACGCTGCGGCGCAACGCGGGCCTGCTCGGGGACGTGGAGGCCCGGGCCAACCAGGCCACGCCGTACATCAAGAACCTGCTCGCCCTCAGCCAGGCGCTGCAGGAGAAGTTCGTCCCGCAGGAGCTCAACCAGCCGGCGGCGGCGCGGTTCCTGCTCGTGTCCGACATCCACGGGGCCAACCAGTACCCGGTGATGCAGAGCGTCATCAAGGACGAGGGGATCACCGCGGTGGTCGACAGCGGTGACCTGACCAACTTCGGCAGCGTCGCCGAGGCCGAGGCTGCGGGCATCTTCACCTCCATCTCCCGGCTCGGGGTCCCCTACGTCTTCGTCCGCGGCAACCACGACGCCAACAGCCCCACCGACCGGGCCATCCTGCGGCGGATGGCCAGGGTCCCCAACGTGATCCTGCTCCAGCCCAACGCGAGCACGTTCACCGAGGCGACCATCGCCGGGGTGCGCATCGCCGGCTTCAACGACCCGCGCTGGTTCGGCGACGACAACAAGGACAACGCGGCCAAGCAACAGCCGTCCGTGGACGCGTTCAACCGCACCTTCGCCGGCCGGGACGTGCCCGACCTGGTCGTGTCGCACGAGCCGTCGGCGGTCAAGGGCGTGGACCACGCGGGCGTGCTCATCAACGGCCACATCCACAGCGACGAGCTGGAGGGCAACCGGATCGGTGTCGGCACGTTCACCGGCGGAGGCACGGTCAGCCACCTCGTCGAGGAGCCCGGCGGTGAGCTCACCGGCCAGCCCTACGCGTTCGACATCGCGGTCTTCGGCCAGGACTGCGGCCTGACCTCGCTGGTGCGCTACACCTACCGCAACCTCATCGAGGGCCGGCCGGCCTACGACGACGTGACCGTGGTCAACGGCCGCACCATCGAGAAGGACCGCCCCACGGGCCGGGTGTGCCGCGACCTCGACGGGGTGCAGACGGCCACGGTGCCGGTCGTGCCAGAGGGCAGCGTCGCCACCCCCTCCTCCTCCACCCCCACGCTGCCGGGCGCGACCCTGGCCCCGACGACCGGCTCCCCCGGCACCACACCACAGCCATGACCGTCCCCCCGGCGCGCTGGCCCTACCTGGACAACCTCCGGACGCTGCTGGTCGCCGGGATCATCGCCGGCCACGGGGTCCTCGGCTACAGCGGCGAGTTCGGCTGGACCTACCAGGGCTACCGCGAGACCTCCCTCGCCGGGCTGACCCAGACGGTGGTGCTGGCGGTGGTCGGCCCGTTCGCGGTCTTCCTCATCGCCCTGCTGTTCCTCATCTCCGGGCTGCTGACGCCGGGGTCGTTGCAGCGCAAGGGCACTGGCGCCTATGTGCGCGACCGGGTCCTGCGCCTCGGGGTCCCGTGGGCGGTCTTCGCGCTGCTGGTCTTCCCGACGCTGGTGCACTGGCTCGACCGCGGGATCCGGCACAGCCGCGCGACCTGGTGGCAGGACATGCGCCGCCTCGTGCCCACCCTCGACACCGGCCCGCTGTGGTTCCTGCCGGTCCTGCTCCTGTTCTCCTTCGGGTATGCCGTGTGGTGGCGGACCGCCGCCACCTCACCGCGGACGCGGCGCGGGGGCGCGCCCACCGGCCGGACGGTGGCGCTGCTCGTGGCCGGCGTGGCGGGGGGGACGTTCGTCGTCCGGCTGTGGCTGGGCCTGGACACCAACCAGATCGCCGGGCTGCAGGTGTGGCAGTGGCCCGAGTGCGCGGGGCTGTTCGCCCTGGGCACGGTGGCCTCCGGTCACGGGTGGCTGGTCTCGGTGCCGTCGGGGATCCGCCGCGGCACGGGCCAGGCCGTGGTCGCGGGAGTCCTCGTCGCCATCGCGGTGATCATCGCGGTCGGCCCCACCCGGATCACCGGCACCGACCTGGCCGGCGGGTGGAACCTGCCCGCGCTCGGGGTCGCCGCGCTGGAGGCCACGCTCACCGTCTGCGGGCCGATCTGGTTGTTGGCCAAGGCCCAGGCCCGGCTGCACTTCAACGGCCCGCAGTGGCGCCGCGCCGGGCGCGGCGCCTACACGGCATACCTGCTGCAGGCCCCGGTGCTCCTCGGGCTGGCGGTGCTGTTGCGGCCTGTCCCCGTGGCGGCCGAGGTCAAGGCGCTCGTCGTGGCCGTCGGGGGGGTGCTGCTGTGCTTCGACGTGGGCAGCCTCCTGGTGCGCCGCACCCGGCTCGGCCGGCACCTTTGAGGCGCCTGCGGGCACCGGTCGTCCGGCCCGATCGGCGGGAGGACTTTCGGCATGACGATGGCGCCCACCGGAGGAAGAGCATCGAGGTGGACCAGCCCGTCGGGCGGGCCGGTCGTCCTTGCGGGAGGTCATCATGGCCCACGACACCCTGCCGCGACAGCGACCCGACAGCGCACCGACCGAGCGCGCCCTGGGGCTGCGCCAGTCGACCGCGCTGATCGTCGGCAGCATCATCGGGGTCGGCATCTTCAGCCTGCCCTACTCCCTGGCCAGCTACGGACCCATCAGCCTGTTCGCCCTGGCGCTGACCACGGTCGGTGCCGCAGCGCTGGCGTTCATGTTCGCCGTGATGTCGCGACGGATGCCGGCCGAGGGCGGCCCCTACGCCTACGCACGCGCCGCGTTCGGCAACGGCATCGGTTTCGCCAACGCGTGGTCCTACTGGATCACCGCCTGGGCCGGCAACGCCGCGATCGTCGTCGGCTGGGTGTTCTACGTGGAGCACTTCGTCAACAAGGGCCACATCGCCGGCTGGTCGATCCTCATCGCCCTGGCCGGCCTGTGGATCCCGGCCGCGGTGAACCTCACCGGTGTGAAGAACATGGGTGCCTTCCAGGTCGTCACGACGATCCTGAAGTTCCTGCCGCTGCTGGTGATGTCCACGGTCGGCCTCTTCTTCGTCAACACCGCGAACTTCACCCCCTGGAACGTCAGCGGCGGCACCAACGTGTCGGCCATCGGCGGCGCGATGGCGATCTGCCTGTTCAGCTACCTGGGCGTCGAGACCGCGGCCGTGGCGGCAGCGAAGGTGCGCGACCCGGAGCGAAACGTCCCCCGGTCCACGGTCTACGGCACGCTGGCCAGCGCCGCCGTCTACCTGCTGTCGATGATCGCGGTCTTCGGCATGTTGCCGACCTCCGAGCTGGCCAAGCCCGCCAACCAGGACTCCTACTCCGTCGCGTTCAACCAGATGTTCGGCGGCACGTGGGCCGGCAACCTGGTAGCCGTCGCGGTGATCATCTCCGGCATCGGGGCGCTGAACGGCTGGACGATGATCTGCGCCGAGATGCCGCTGGCCGCCGCGCACGACGGGCTCTTCCCCGAGCGGTTCGGCCGGTTGTCCGGCCGCCGGGTCCCCGCCTGGGGCATCGTCGCCTCGACCACGCTGGCCTCGGTGGCCATGGTCGTCAGCTACCTGGGCACCACCGGCGCCGACGTCTTCACCACGCTCGTCCTGATGACGGGCATCACGGCGGCCATCCCCTACGGCTTCTCTGCCCTGGCGCAGCTGAAGTGGCGCTGGCACGACGACCACCGGGTGCAGACCGCCCGGCTGTGGCGCGACCTGGTCGTCGCCGCAGTGGCCCTGCTCTTCTCGATCGCGTTCATCTACTACTCGCGCAACACTGGCGAGAGCTGGTGGGTGGTCTGGGGACCGTTCCTGATGTCCGGCGTGGCCGGGCTGCTGGGCATCCCCGTCTACCTGTCCCGGCGCCACCGCATGACCGAGGCACGGAGGCTGTGATGGGTAGCAGGTACTACGTCGGGTCCGAGGTCGGGCGGTTGCGCCGGGCGATCCTGCACCGACCGGACCTGGAGCTGAAGCGGCTGACGCCGACCAACAAGGACGACCTGCTCTTCGACGAGGTGCTGTGGGTCAAGCGGGCCAAGCAGGAGCACGACGGCTTCGCCGAGGCGCTGCGCGAGCTCGACGTCGAGGTCGTCTACTTCGACCACCTGCTGCGCGAGTCGATGGCCGTGCCTGAGGCCCGCGACCACGTCCTGGGGCACGTCCTCGACGAGCGGGTCTACGGCCCGATGGCGCTGGAGCCGGTGCGCGACATGGTCGAGGCGATGGACGCCGACGACCTCACCGAGATGCTCATCGGCGGCATCACCAAGCGCGAGGCGCTCGAGCGCATGGTCGAGCCGAAGTCGGTCGCCTTCCACGCCATGGCCCTCGACGACTTCCTGCTCGCGCCGCTGCCCAACCACCTGTTCACCCGGGACACCTCGTGCTGGGTCTACGACGGCGTGGCGATCAACTCGATGAGCAAGAAGGCCCGCCAGCGCGAGTCGCTGCACTACGAGGCGATCTACCGCTGGCACCCCGAGTTCGGCGACGCCGGCTTCCACGTCTGGTCCGGCGGGACCGAGGGCGGCCCGGCCACGATGGAGGGCGGCGACGTCCTGGTCATCGGCCGTGGCGCGGTGCTCATCGGGATGAGCGAGCGGACCACGCCACAGGCGGTGGAACGGCTCGCCCACGAGCTGTTCGCGGCCGGCGCGGCGAGGCAGATCGTGGCGCTGGTGCTGCCCAAGGCCCGGGCGTTCATGCACCTCGACACCGTGATGACCATGGTCGACGCGCACACGTTCACCAAGTACGCCGGCCTGGGCATGCTCGCGTCGTACACGATCGAGCCCGGGGACTCCGACAAGGAGCTCAAGGTGACCGACCACGCGCCCGAGGAGATGCACCGGGCCATCGCGAACGCGTTGGGGCTGGACGACATCCGGGTGCTCACCCCCACTCAGGACGTGCGCGCGGCCGAGCGCGAGCAGTGGGACGACGGGTGCAACGTGCTGACGGTGACCCCCGGCGTGGTGGTCGCCTACGAGCGCAACGTCACCAGCAACACGCACCTGCGCCGCAACGGCCTGGAGGTCGTGACGATCCAGGGCAGCGAGCTCGGCCGCGGCCGCGGCGGCCCGCGGTGCATGACCTGCCCGGTGGACCGGGACGGGATCTAGATGGCACCGAACCTTCACGGGCGCAGCTTCCTCAAGGAGCTCGACTTCACCCCCCGGGAGTGGACGGCCCTGCTCGACCTCGCCGCGAGCCTCAAGGCCGCGAAGTACGCCGGGACGGAGCGGCCGCTGCTGGGGGGCCGGAACCTGGCGCTGATCTTCGAGAAGACCTCCACGCGGACCCGGTGCGCGTTCGAGGTGGCCGCCTTCGACCAGGGCGCGCACGTGTCCTACCTGGAGCCGACCGGCACCCAGATCGGGCACAAGGAGTCGATGAAGGACACCGCCCGGGTGCTGGGCCGCATGTACGACGGGATCGAGTACCGCGGGTCCCGCCAGGAGCTGGTCGAGACCCTCGCGTCGTATGCCGGGGTGCCGGTCTGGAACGGGCTGACCGACGAGTGGCACCCCACCCAGACGCTGTGCGACATGCTGACGATGCGCGAGCACTGCGCCAAGCCGGACGGCGCGATCGCGTTCGCGTTCGTCGGTGACGCCCGCAACAACGTCGGCAACTCGCTGCTCATGGCCGGGGCGCTCATGGGCATGGACGTGCGCATGGTGGCTCCCCGGCCGCAGTGGAACCACGACGAGGTCATCGCGAGCGCCCGGTCCCTGGCCGAGCGCACCGGCGCCCGGATCACCCACACCGAGGACCCGGCCGAGGGGGTGCGCGGCGTCGACTTCGTCTACACCGACGTGTGGCTGTCGATGGGCGAGCCGAAGGAGCTGTGGCAGCAGCGCATCGACCTGCTCAAGCCGTACCAGGTCAACGCGGCGCTGATGAAGGCGACGGGCAACCCGGCGGCGCGGTTCATGCACTGCCTGCCCTCGTTCCACGACCGGAACACCACGGTCGGCGAGCAGCTCTTCGAGCAGACCGGGATGGAGGCGCTCGAGGTGACCGACGAGGTGTTCGAGTCCGACGCGTCGATCGTCTTCGACCAGGCCGAGAACCGGATGCACACGATCAAGGCCGTGCTCGTCGCGACGCTCGGCGGCTGAGCGATGCGGATCGTGGCGGCGCTCGGGGGCAACGCGCTGCTGCGGCGCGGGGAGAAGCCGGACGCGGCCACCCAGGAGGCCAACGTCGACCGCGCGGTGCACGCCCTCGCCCCGCTGGCCCACGACCACGAGCTCGTCCTCACCCACGGCAACGGGCCCCAGGTCGGGGTCCTCGCCATGCAGAGCGCCTCCGACCCGCACCTGACCACGCCGTACCCGTTCGACGTCCTGGGCGCCCAGACCCAGGGGATGATCGGCTACTGGTTGCTCCAGGCCCTGGAGAACGCGCTGCCCGGGCGCGAGGTCGCGGCGCTGGTCACGCAGACCCGTGTCGCCGCCGACGACCCCGCATTCCTGAAGCCGACCAAGTTCGTCGGCGCCGTCTACAGCGAAGCGGAGGCCCGCATCCTGGCCGGCGCGCGCGGCTGGAGCATCGCTCCCGACGGGGAGCAGTGGCGCCGAGTCGTGCCGTCGCCCGCGCCGGAACGCATCGTCGAGACCGGGCTGATCGCCCGACTCCTCGAGGCCAACACCGTCGTCGTGTGCGCGGGTGGTGGCGGAGTGCCCGTCGTCGAGACGCCGGGTGGCGAGCTGCAGGGCATCGAGGCCGTCGTCGACAAGGACGCGACCGCCGCGCTCCTCGCCGTCGCGATCGACGCCGACTTCTTGTTGCTGCTCACCGACGTGGCCGCCGTCGAGGTCGACTACGGGCTCCCCCAGGCTCGTCCCATCCGTTGCGCGACACCCGGGGACCTGCGCGCACTGCCGTTCCCCGCGGGGTCGATGGGACCCAAGGTCGAAGCGGCCTGCCACTTCGTCGAGGTCACCGGCCGCAGCGCCGCGATCGGTGCGCTGGGCGATACGAAGGCGATCCTCGCCGGCGAAGCAGGAACCATCGTCACCCCGGGTGAGCCGCCCCGTTGAGTCAAGGGGCTCGCCGGTTCGGGGACGTTCGGCCCTGGAGGTCACCGGTTCAAGGGGAGACGATGGTGCCGGAAGCGACGCGGGAGGCACACGTGGACACCGACCCCATCGTCGAGGCAGGCGCCGTCTACAAGACCTACGACACCGGCTCGGTTCGGGTCGACGCATTGCGAGGCATCCAACTACGCGTCGATCGCGGCGAGATGGTCGCGGTCATGGGCCCGAGCGGATGCGGCAAGACCACGCTGCTCAACTGCCTGTCGGGACTCGACTCGATCGACGGCGGCGAGGTGCGGATCGAAGGACGTTCGCTCGCGTCGATGTCCGACCGCCAACGAACCGACTACCGCGCACGTCGCATGGGCTTCGTCTTCCAGTTCTACAACCTGATGCCCGTCCTGAGTGCGGTCGAGAACGTCGAGTTGCCGTTGCTGGTCGCCCGGGTTCCGATGCGGGACGCGCGACGACGGGCGCTCGAGGCGCTGAGCCTGGTCGGCCTCGAGGCGCGCGCCCGCCATGTGCCCGACGAGCTCTCGGGTGGGCAACGCCAGCGGGTCACGATCGCGAGAGCACTCGTGAACGACCCCGCGATCGTCTGGGCCGACGAACCGACCGGCGATCTCGACAGTGAAGGCGCGGACGAGACCGTGGAGTTGATGCGGCGGCTGAACGACGAGCGGGGTTTGACGTTCGTGGTCGTCACGCACGACATCTCGGTCGGCCGGCGGATGGACCGCATCGTGCGCATGCTCGACGGAGCAGTCGTCGAGGAGCAACTGATGGAGGTAACGCATGTACGCGCGACTGACGCTGCTTGAGATCGACACCGTGCGGACCAGCATGGCGGCCGCGCTCGCGAAGTTCGAGGCGGAGATCGCGCCGCGCCTCCGGGAGCAACCCGGTTACCGCGGCGTGTTCGTCCTGACCACGCCGGAAGGCAAGGGTGTGCTGCTCTCGATCTGGGACACC
>NZ_JBTCWL010000061.1:0-22834 GCF_054325275.1 Oryzihumus sp. | reverse complement strand
GGGAGCCGCCCCCACGGCATACGCGAGGTGGTGCGGTCAGCGGTCTTCCGGCGGCACACCGGTGTCGCGGTGCTCGACCACGGCGGTGTGCGAGGTGTTGGCGCGTTGCTGGTTCATCACCAGCGCGAGGATGACGGCGAGGGCGCCTGCCCCCATGAGGATCCAGCCGATCAGGTCGAGGTTCACCCCGGACATGAAGTCCTGCGGGATCGCGAACGTGACGATGGCTCCCACGACCAGCAGGAAGATCCCGAGACCGATGCCCATGCAGTCCTCCTTCACCCGGGCCCGGAGCGGATTGCCCGGGCGCGTGTCGGTGCTCGGACCCTACGCCGGGAGCCGCCCGCGGTGGGGGATGTGCGCCGAGCCCGGGCAGGGACGGCCCGGGTGGGACAGGATGGGCGGGTGCCCGCCACCCGCAACGAGAGCGTCGACGCCGTCGTCATCGGCGCCGGCCACCACGGCCTGGTGACGGCCGCCGTCCTCGCCGACGCGGGGTGGGACGTGCTGGTGCTCGAGGCCCGCGACCGGGTCGGCGGCGCGGTCGCGTCGGTGGTGCGTGACGGCTGGGTCATGGACGAGTTCAGCGCCTGCCACCCCCTCGCCGCAGCCTCCCCCGTGCTGCAGGCGCTGGCGCTCGACGAGGTCGGGCTGCAGTGGGCCCGCTCGGAGCGGGTGCTGGCCCACGTGGGGGCGCCGGAGGACACCGAGGGCGCGCTGCTGCACCAGGACCCGGCACGGACCGCGGCCTGGCTGGCGCGCGAGCACCCCGCCGACGGCGACGCCTGGCTGCAGCTGGTGCGGGACTACGACCGGGTCAAGGGGCCGTTCCTCGAGGCCCTGCTCACCCGGTGGCCCCCGGTGGGGCCGGGCGCCCGACTGGCCGGTGCGCTTGGTCGCGAGCTGCCGCGGTTCGTCCGCTTCCTGACGCTGCCGGTGGCGCGGATGGGCGAGGAGCTGTTCGCCGGCCAACGCGGGCGTGAGCTGCTCGCCGGCAACGCCATGCACGCGGACATCCCGCCGGACTCCGCCGGTAGCGGTGTCTTCGGCTGGCTCATGAGCATGCTCGCCCAGGACGTCGGGTTCCCCTCTCCCGTGGGCGGTTCCGGCCGTCTCGCCGAGGCCCTGGCCGAACGGGCCCGTCGCTGCGGGGCACGGATCGAGCTCGGCGAGACGGTCACCGGCATCGACGTGCGCGGCGGCCGGGCGGGTGCGGTGACCACCGCGAGCGGCCGGTGGGTGCGCGCCCGTCGGGCCGTCGTCGCCGACACGAGCGCCCCGGCGCTCTACGAGCAGCTCCTGCCGGAGTCGGTGGTGCCGCGCCGCGTGCGCGACGACCTGCGCCGCCGGTTCCAGTGGGACCTGCCCACGGTGAAGCTGAACTACCGCCTCTCCGCCCCGGTGCCATGGACGGCCTCGGCGGCCCGCGGCGCCGGTGTGGTGCACGTCGGGGCCGGCCTGCCCGGCCTGGTCCGGTGGTCCGCCGACCTCGGCGGTGGTCGCGTGCCGGAGCAGCCCTTCGCGCTGGTCGGCCAGATGTCGACGATCGACCCGACCCGCTCACCCGAGGGCACGGAGGCCCTGTGGGTCTACACCCACCTGCCGCGGGGGGTCCACGACGACGCCAGCGCCGACGTGGTGGCCGGGTTGACCGAGGCGATGATGGACCGCTACGCCCCCGGGTGGCAGGACCTGGTGAGGGACCGCTGGGTGCAGCGCCCCGGCGAGCTGCACGCGCAGGACGCCAACCTCGGGCAGGGCGCGGTCGGCGGTGGCACGCAGCAGCTGTCCCAGCAGCTGGTGTTCCGGCCGGTCACCGGCCTGGGTGGTCCACGCACCGCCATCGAGGGCCTCTACCTCGGCAGCGCCGCGACCCACCCCGGAGGTGGCGTGCACGGGGCCTGCGGCTACCTGGCCGCCCGGTGCGCCCTGGCCGACAACCGGTGGTGGGGCGCACCGCGGCGACGGCTCGCACTGGCCGCGCTGCACGGCATACAGGGCGCGCCCTAGACCTCAGTCGCGCTCGTGGCCCTCGGCGATGAGGGCGAGGCGGTGCAGCGTCTCGGCGTTGCGCGGGGCGAGGGCGAGCTGGCGCAGCGGGTGCGGCAGGAACCGGGCCGGGCCGTGGGTGGCGTCCTCGCGCATCGTCAGCCGGCTGCCGTCACCGTCGGGCTCGACCTCCAGCTCGACGAACGCCTCCCCGAACGGCCGGGTCTTCGCCTGCAGCCGCACCAGGCGCCCCGGCTCGACGCGGGTCACCTCCGTCTCGTCGCTGAGCACGAGCGGCCAGGACCCGACCGAGTGGTGGATCCGGGAGCCCCGTGCCGGCCAGCCGCCGTCGACGGCACGGATGCGGGAGGCCCCGACCACCCACGCCGCATAGGTCCAGCCGTCGGCCACCACCGCCCAGACCGCTTCGGGGCTGGCGTCGCAGTGGCGGGAGACAGTGATCACGAGGGCACCTCCGGGTATGGCGGGGTCCCAGCCAGTCTGACCCTGCCGGCGGCGGCGCGCCTGCCGGCGGCCGGGTCAGACCCCGCGCAGGTCCAGCCGCAGCTCGGTGTCGGCGCCCTCGGCGAGCACGACCGGGATGCCCCAGTCCTGCTGGTAGAGGTGGCATGCCGCGTGCTCGGGCACCTCGCCGGTGACCGGGTCGCCGTCGCACGCGGCCGCCCGCACCGAGATGTGCAGGATGCCGCTGCCGACGGCGGGGTCCAGGTGCAGCGTGCGGGTCAGCCCGGTCGCCGTGCCCGCGCCCTCGCGCAGGAAGGCCTCCGGCGAGCTCGACACCATGAGCTGGGTCGGGTCGCCCCAGCGGTAGTCGAGCTTCTGCCCGGTCGGCGGGGTGAAGCCGATGACCAGCTCGACGTCGCCGGCGGACAGCTCGGTGGGCGGCCGCTGGGTCTGGCGGGCCAGGCCGTCGACGACCTGCGCCTCGGCCGGGATCGGCACCCGGACCAGCTGGTGGGCGGCCGACTCGACCACCACGAGCCGGGCCTGGTCGCCATCGACCTCGACGACCGCGTCGCTCGGCTCGCGCAGGCCGTCGGCCAGCGTGCTGACCTCGCGCGCGACCGCGTCGAACCGGCGGATCGCGCCGTTGTAGGTGTCGCTGATGGCGACCGAGCCGTCGGGCAGCACAGTCACGCCGAGCGGGTGCTGCAGCAGCGCATGGTCGGCGGCGCCGTCACGGTGGCCGAAGTCGAACAGGCCCTGCCCGACGTGGGTCTCGACCTCAAAACCGTTGTCCGTCAACGAGATCGAGCGCAGCGCCGAGGTCTCGGAGTCGGCGACCCACACGCGCCTGCCGTCGGCGGAGGTGGCCAGGCCCGAGGACTGGGCGAACCACGCCTCGTCGGCAGCGCCGTCCCGGATGCCCTCGGCGGAGGTGCCGGCCAGCACGGCGACGGTGTTCTCGGCAGGATCGGTGGCCAGGTGCAGCGCCCACAGCTGGTGCACGCCGGCCATCGCCACGACGACCCGGTCGGCGAACCACGCCACGTCCCACGGGGTCGACAGGTCCTGCTTCAGCGCCGGGCCGCTGCCGGAGCGCTCGCGCAGCTGGCGGCCGGTGCCGGCGAGGGTGGTGACCGCGCCGTCGGCGAGCCGCACCCCCTTGACCTGGTGGTTGACGCTGTCGGCGACCACCACGTCGTAGCCCACCCGCGCGGCGACCTCGGCGGGCAGGAGCGCCAGGCCCTGCGGCTCCTGGAACACCGCTCGTGACCCGATCCGCGCCCGCTCCGTGACCAAGTCGTCCTCGAGGTGGACCAGCTGGTGGTGGGCGGTGTCGGAGATGAGGAACGACCCGTCGGGCAGGGTGACCGCCTTGCCGGGGAAGCGCAGCGCCGTCTCGGGCGCCGGCGGCGGCACGTAGGGCGCGTCGCCGCGGCGCAGGGTGCCCTTGGCGGCGTGCTCCTCGATGAGCTCCTCGATGAGCACGGACAGCCCGTGGGCGTGGCCCTCACCGGACATCGACGCGACGACGTAGCCCTCGGGGTCGATGACCACGAGGGTCGGCCACGCCCGGGCGGTGTAGGCCTTCCACGTCACCAGCTCGGGGTCGTCGAGGACCGGGTGGTGCACGGCATACCGCTCGACGGCGGCGACCAGGGCGTCCGGGTCGGCCTCGTGCTCGAACTTGGGCGAGTGGACCCCGACGAGCACGAGGGAGTCGGCGTACTTCTCCTCCAGCGGGCGCAGCTCGTCCAGGACGTGCAGGCAGTTGACGCAGCAGAACGTCCAGAAGTCGAGGACCACGACCCTGCCGCGCAGGTCGGCCAGGGACAGGTCGGCACCGCCGGTGTTCAGCCAGCCGCGGCCGGCGAGCTCGGGGGCGCGGACGCGCAGGCGCTTGGTGGCGGTGTCGCTCATGCGCGCTGGAACGGCAGTCGGCGGTCACGCAGGACCGGGAAGCTCTCGCGGTAGTCGTCGACGACAGTCATGTCGACCTCAACACTGAGCACCTGCTCCGCGCTTCCCGCCACGGCCAGGACATCGCCTGTGGGAAGGACCACCTGGCTGTGCCCGCCCATCTCGTGCCCGGCGTGGGTGCCTGCGGTGTTGCACGCGACGACGACGCACTGGTCCTCGATCGCGCGGGCGTGGGCCAGCAGGGTCCAGTGCCGGACCCGGGCCATCGGCCAGGCGGCCGGGATGACGAACATCGTCGCGCCCGCGTCGACCTGGGCGCGGTAGAGCTCGGGGAAGCGCAGGTCGTAGCAGGTGGACAGTGCCGCGCGGGCCGCCGGACCGCCGGCGCCGTCGGGCACGTCCACGAGGGCCAGCCGGTCACCGGCCTCCATCAGCTTGGGCTCCCCGGCGCCGAAGCCGAACCGGTGGATCTTGCGGTATGCCGCGACGAGGTCTCCTTCGCGGTCGAACACCAGCGAGGTGTTCCACAGGTCCTTCCCCTCGTGGCCGCGCTGGCCGTCGGCGGGGCGCTCCACGATCGAACCGGCGTGGAGCATCACTCCGGCGTCGCGGGCCGCGGCCGCCATGGCCTGCGCGACCGGGCCGTCGACGGCCTGGGCACGCTGCTCCCACGCCGGGTAGTCGAACCCGCCGGCCGACCACAGCTCCGGCAGGACGACCAGGTCGTGGCCGGCCTGCTCGCGCACCATGGCGGCGACCCGCTCGGTGCGTTGCTCGACGCTCTCCTCGTCGCCGTAGGCCAGCTGGATCACGGCAATGCGCATGTCAGTCTCCCTGGGTCGGGGCTGCGGGGTCGGGTTCGGCTGCGGGGTGGGGTTCGGCTGCGGGCTCGGGCGCGGTCGCGGTGGTGCCCGGACGCGCGGAACGGGAGTGCGCGGCGCTGGCAGCGCTGGCGGCGGCCAGCCGGGCGTTGTACGCCTTCAGCTCGGCGTCGTCATCGCGGTCGGCCTGCCGGTCGCGGCGCTTGGCCTCGGCGGTGTCCGAGCGCACCCACGCGGCGGCGACGAGCAGGGCGAGGATGAGGGTCGGCAGCTCGCCGACGGCCCAGGCGATGGCGCCGCCGTTGCGCTGGTCGGCAAGCAGCTGTTCCTCGCCGAGCAGGTGCAGCTGGTGGAAGAAGTCGGGCGCGAGCAGCGTGGAGCCCGTGGTCAGCGCGACCCCGAAGAACGCGTGGAACGAGATCGTCGCGAACAGGACCAGCAGCCGCATCGACGGCGGCCACCGCCGCGGCCCGGGGTCCACCCCGACGAGCACCCACGCGAACAGGTAGCCGGCCAGCAGGAAGTGCACGGTCATGAGCACGTGCCCGGTGTGGGTCCGCAGGGACAGCTCGAACAGCGGCGTGAAGTAGAACAGGACGAGGCTGCCGAAGAAGATCGCCGCCGCGACGACCGGGTTGCCCAGCACGTTCAGGTATCGCGAGTGGACCAGTCCCAGCAGCAGCTCGCGGGGCCCGAGGGTCTTGTCGGGGCGGGCCGGCAGGGCGCGCAGCGCCAGGGTCACCGGGGCGCTCAGCACCAGCAGGATCGGGACCGCCATGGAGACGACCATGTGGTAGGTCATGTGCGCCGAGAAGAGCACCATCCCGTAGACCATCGGGGCGCCCTGCGTGCAGTAGAGGAACACCAGCCACCCGGACACCCACAGGACCGTGCGGCCGAGGGGCCAGCGGTCACCGCGGCGGCGCAGCCGGACCACGCCCGCGAGGTAGAGGCCGACGGCCACGAGGGCGAGCGACAGCCACAGCCACTCGACCCGCCAGACGGTGAGCCACGCGTCCGGGGCCACGGGCATCGGCGGCGCCGGGTAGCCGGTGAGGGACAGGGCGGGCGAGAGCTTGCCCTCCGCGGTCTGCGGCACCGGCGGGGCGCTGCGGGACAGGGCGGTGGCCAGGCCGAAGGCTGCACCCATGACCACCAGCTCGCCGAGGGCGAGGCGGGCGAAGAGCCCGGTGGCGGCCGGGTCGGCACCGAGCCGGCCAATGACCCGGCGCCGCTGCTGCCAGCCGGCCAGGCCGAGCAGCACCAGCGCCACGGTCTTGCCGATGACCAGCGCGCCGTAGGTGGAGGCCAGCCCGCTGAGCGAACCCACTCGCAGCCACGCGTTGAGCGCGCCCGAGACGGCCACGGTGGCGAAGCACCAGCCCGCCAGGGTGGAGTAGCGCCGCACGCTGACCGGCAGCGCCCTGCCGAGCAGCGGGCGCAGCACGACCAGGCCGAGCAGGCCTCCCACCCACAGCACCGCGCCGACCAGGTGCGCCCCCAGGGAGTTGACCGCCGTGTCGTGGTCGGTGGACCCGGCCGCGTGCCCGGCCAGGGCCAGCGGCAGCACGGCGAGCAGGCTGAGCAGGGCCAGCGCCACCATCGCCGCACGGGTCCGGGCCAGCGCCGCACCGGTGGCCACGACCAGCACGAGGCCGACGCTGATCGCGGCGGCGCGCAGCACGTCGATGCTGAAGACGAAGGTCTGCAGCTCCTCCCCGAAGCCCGGGTCACTGACCCGCACACCGGCCAGGTCGGCGAAGGAGAAGACCAGCCCGACCAGCCCGGTGACCGCCCAGACGGTCGCGGACACGGCCGCCCAGCGGGTCGCGGTCAGCCGCCGGGAGGTGCTGTGCGACTCCGGCACGATGAACGCGGCCAGCACGAGCAGGCCCACGGTCAGGGCGGCCGCGAGGTCGTGGACGACCCGCACGAGGACGACACCCCAGCGCACCAGGGCGCCCGGGTCGGGCAGCCCGGGCACGGGCGCGGCCACGGCGCCACCGAGGACCGCCGCGGGGACGGCGACCGCGAGCGCCGCGACGACGACGAGCGCCAGCGGTGCCCGGGCGGGCGTCTGCGGGTCGGACTTCGGGGTGGCCATGGGGTCCAGCCTAAGTAGGGTGACGGCATGCCCATGCACCCGGCAGCACCCTCCGACCTGCACGGCCTCGTCGAGGCGTTCGCCCAGACGGCCCAGGCCGTGGTCGACCTCGGCCGCTCGTGCAGCGAGGAGGACTTCGCCCGCGAGACCGAGTGCCCGGGCTGGACGATCAAGGACCAGATCTCCCACGTGGCCGGCGTCGAGGCCTGGCTGGAGGGACACCGCGACCCCGAGGTCGACGTGCCGCCGTACGAGCACGTGCGCAACGAGCTCGGCCAGAAGGTCGAGTCCGCGGTAGAGGTGCGCCGCGGCCGCAGCGGCCACGACGTGCTCTCCGAGCTCGAGCACGTCCTGCCCCAGCGCCTCGCGACGCTGCGCAGCCCCGGGCTGACCGACTCCAGCATCATCCCCGGGCCGTTCGGGCCCGAGCGCGCGGCCACCGTCGCCCTCATGCGGGCCTTCGACGTCTGGGCGCACGAGCAGGACATCCGCACCGCGCTCAACCGGCCGGGCAACCTGGACTCCCCCGCGGCCGCGGTGTTCGTCAACGCCGCCCTGATCCAGCTGCCCAAGCTGGTGGCGCGCCGGGCCGGCCTCGAGCCCGGCAGCACGGTGATCCTCGACGTGACCGGCCCGGTCGTGGCGCGGGCCGGGGTGCGGGTGGACACCGGTGACGACGGCCGGCCGCACGGGCACGCGATGTTCACCGGCGAGCACGTCGACGAGTCCGTGCCCCACCTCGAGGGCCCCACGGTCAGCATCAGCATGTCGACAGACGCCTTCACCCGCCGCGCCGCCGGGCGGCGCGCGGTGGCGGACACGGCATACACCGTGGTCGGGGACGAGGCGATGGCCCGCCGCGTGCTCGAGGCCCTCGTCGTCACCCACTGAGGTCCCGACCCCGGCGCGCCCGGGGTGAGGCGCGTCTACGCCTTTTTAGTTGTTTGCGCCACGCAACTGTCATGTGATACTTGTATGCCGCAAGCAAGTTTCGCCACACCAAAGGGGGGTCCGATGGCGATCAGCCATGAGGCCGCCAACCAGCTCGGCACAGACCTGGTCCGGGTCATGAAGCTCTTCCACACCATGCGCCAGCACGCCCCGCGGCTGCACCCGGCCGTGGACGCCACCGCCTACCCGGTGCTGTTCACGCTCGAGAGCGGCCCGAAGCGGGTCTCCACGCTGGCCGAGTGCGTGCACTCGGACGTGTCCACGGTCAGCCGGCAGGCCTCGATGCTGGCCCAGCACGACCTGGTCGAGAAGCTTCCCGACCCGGACGACCGGCGGGCGGCGATGCTGTCGCTGACCCCCGCCGGCACAGCCCTCATCGATCGGCTCCGCACCCAACGGGGGGAGTGGTTCCGCAGCATGCTGCAGGACTGGAGCGAGACCGAGGCCGAGCAGTTCACCGCGCAGCTCGACCGGTTCGCGGGGGCCCTGGAGTCCTCGCGCGACCAGATGATCAAGCACTTCGCCGACGCCATGAGTGGCGTCCACACCACAGCCAGCAAGGAGCAGTAATGGCGTCCGCCACTCCTGCGCCAGCGACCGCCACCGACGGAGCGCTGACGCACAAGCAGATCATGACCATCCTCGTCGGCCTGCTCATGGGCATGTTCCTCGCCGCCCTTGACCAGACCATCGTCGCCTCGGCGATGCGCGTCATCGCCGACGACCTCAACGACCTCGCCGGGCAGGCGTGGGTGACCACGGCCTACCTGATCACCTCGACGATCGTCACGCCGCTGTACGGCAAGCTCTCCGACATCTACGGCCGCAAGAAGTTCTTCGTCACGGCCATCACGATCTTCATCCTCGGGTCGGTGCTGTGCGCCTTCGCCACCTCGATGCCCATGCTCGCCGCGTTCCGCGCCGTTCAGGGCCTCGGCGCCGGTGGCCTCTTCTCGCTGGCCCTGGCGATCATCGGTGACATCGTCCCGCCGCGGGAGCGCGCGAAGTACCAGGGATACTTCCTGGCCGTCTTCGGCACCTCCAGCGTCCTCGGCCCGGTCATCGGCGGCTTCTTCGCCGGTGCCGACACCATCCTGGGCATCACCGGCTGGCGCTGGGTCTTCCTCGTGAACGTCCCGATCGGCATCGCCGCGCTGTTCGTCGTCGCCCGGACGCTGCACCTGCGCCACACCCGCCTCGACCACCGCATCGACTGGTGGGGCGCCGTCACCCTCACCGTGGGCCTGGTCCCGCTGCTCATCGTCGCCGAGCAGGGCCGCGACTGGGGCTGGAGCTCGAGCAGCTCGATCACCTGCTTCGCCATCGGCGGCCTCGGCCTGATCGCCTTCTTCCTCATCGAGCGGGCCATGGGCCACGAGGCGCTGCTGCCGATCTACCTGTTCCGCATCCGGACCGTCGGCGTCTCCTCCATCGCCTCGGTCGTCCTCGGCATGGGCATGTTCGGTGGCCTGGTCTCGCTGCCGCTCTACCTGCAGATCGTCAAGGGCGCGACCCCGACCCAGGCCGGCCTCATGCTGGTCCCGATGACCCTGGGCATCATGTCCGGGTCGGTCATCTCGGGCCAGGCCATCTCCCGCACCGGCCGCTACCGGCACTTCCCGATCATCGGCTCGGCGCTGCTGGTCATCGGCCTGTTCATGTTCCACTACGTCGCCTTCGACACCCCGCTGTGGCAGGTCATGGTGCTGATGGTCGTCTTCGGCCTGGGGCTGGGCTTCAACATGCAGCCGCTGACCCTGGCCGTGCAGAACGCCGTCTCGCCGCGGGAGATCGGCGTGGCCACCTCGTCGGCCACGTTCACCCGCCAGATCGGCGGCACCATCGGCACCGCGGTGTTCCTGTCGATCTTGTTCTCCTCGGTGCCGCTCAAGCTGGCCGAGGCGTTCCGGGTCTACTTCCCGACGCCGGACTTCCAGGCCGCGCTGCGCAACCCGACCGGCAACCCTGCGGCCAACGCCAACGTCATCGCCGCGCTGAAGAGCCAGCAGGCCGGCGGCGGCACGGGCGGGGGGGCCAACCCGCTGAGCGACTCCTCGTTCATCCAGCAGATCGACCCGCGCCTCGCCAAGCCGTTCCTGGTCGGCTTCTCGGAGGCCATGGACCGGGTGTTCCTGGTCGGCTCTGCCGTGATGGTCGTGGCGTTCATCGTGCTGTGGTTCCTCCCGCACGTCGAGCTGCGTAGCGGCTCGTCCTACTCCGAGCGGGGCAAGAGCGACGCCGCGGACGCCGAGGCTGCCGCCGCGGTGCCGCCGATCGCGCACTGACGCGAGGGCACACAGCCTCCGGCTGACACGACGAAGCGGGCGGTGGGACCAGGTCCCACCGCCCGCTTCGCGTTGCTGCAAAAGGGTGCTCAGCCCCAGACGAGGCCCTTGCTCGGGTCCTCCAGGACCGCGGCGACGTCGGCCAGGAAGCGCGAGCCGAGGTCGCCGTCGACCAGGCGGTGGTCGAAGGACAGCGCGAGCTGGGTGACCCAGCGGGGCTTGACCTTGCCCTTGACGACCCACGGCATCTCGCGCACCGCACCGAAGCACAGGATCGCGGCCTCACCCGGGTTGAGGATCGGCGTGCCGTTGTCGACGCCGAAGACGCCGACGTTGGTGATCGTGATCGACCCGCCGGCCATGTCGGCCGGGGGCGTGCGGCCCTCGCGCGCAGTGGCGACGAGCGCACCCATGGCGTCGGCCAGCTGCCGCAGCGACATCTGGTCGGCGTCCTTGATGTTGGGCACGATCAGCCCGCGCGGGGTGGCCGCTGCGATGCCGAGGTTGACGTAGTTCTTGACGACGATCTCACCGGCCGCGTCGTCCCACGTCGCGTTGATCTCGGGGTTGCGGCGCGCCGCGAGCAGCAGCGCCTTGGCCACGATGAGCAACGGCGTGACCTTGACGTCGCGGAACTCGCGGTCCTCGCGCAGCCGGTCGACCAGCTTCATCGTCCGCGTCACGTCGACGGTGATGAACTCGGTGACGTGCGGCGCGGTGAACGCCGAGGCCGACATCGCCTGGGCGGTCATCTTGCGCACACCCTTGATCGGCACGCGGGTCTCGCGCTCGCCCGAGCGGGCGAACACCGGGGCCTGGTATGCCGGGGCGGCGGCTGCCGGGGCAGCCTCCACCGCGGTGGAACCGCCCGCCACGTGGGCCTCGACGTCGGCGCGGGTGATGATGCCGCCCTCGCCGCTCGGGGTGACCTGGGTCAGGTCGATGCCGAGGTCCTTGGCCAGCTTGCGCACCGGCGGCTTGGTCAGCGCGCGGGCCTCACCGAGGCTGCGCGCCGGAGCGGCCGGAGCGACCCCAGCCGGAGCCGGGGCGGGGGCCGCCTGGGCGGTCATGGTCGGCGCCGCGGCCGGAGCCGGGGTGGTGCCGGCCTTGCGCGGCCGCCGCTTGGCCTCGGTCTGCTTGACGCCGTAGCCGACGAGGACGGCGGTGCGACCGGTCGAGGTGGTGCCACCGATCTTGCCCTCCTCGATCTGCTCCTCCGCCGCAGCGGCCGCGGCCGCGAGCTTCGGGGCGGGGCTGCCCTCGATGCCCGGCTCGACCGCACCGGCGGCCGGCGCGTCCTGCACCGGCGCCGTGCCGCCCTGGCCGGTCTCGACGGCGATGATCGGCGTGCCGACCTCGACCGTCTCGCCCTCGCTCACGAGCAGCTCGCTGACCGTGCCGGCGAACGGCACCGGCAGCTCGACCAGCGACTTGGCGGTCTCGATCTCGACGATGATGTCGTTGACCTTGACCGTGTCGCCCGCCTTGACCTTCCAGGTGACGATCTCGGCCTCGGTCAGGCCCTCACCGGGGTCGGGGAGGTTGAAGCGCTTGATGCTCGACATGGTGGACGGTCCTCCGCTTCAGTAGGCGAGCGCGCGGTCGACACCGTCGAGCACGCGGTCCAGGTCGGGCAGGAACTCTTCCTCGAGCTTGCTCGGCGGGTAGGGCAGGTTGTAGCCGCCGACCCGCAGGACCGGCGCCTCCAGGTGGTAGAAGCAGCGCTGCGTGATCTCCGCGGCCACCTCGGCACCCATGCCCAGGAACGTCGAGGCCTCGTGGGTGACGACCAGGCGACCCGTCTTCTCCACCGACGCCGCGAGGGTGTCCATGTCGAGCGGGGACAGCGAGCGCAGGTCGACGACCTCGATGCTCTTGCCCTCCTCGGCGGCGGCCTGGGCCGCCTCCAGCGCGACGCGCACCATCGGACCGTAGGTCGCGAGGGTCACGTGCTCGCCCTCGCGAGCCACGCGCGCGTCATAGAGGCCGAGCTTGGGCGCACCGTCCTCGTCGACCTCGCCCTTGTCCCAGTAGCGGCGCTTGGGCTCGTAGAAGACGACCGGGTCGTCGGTCTCGATGGCCTGCTGGATCATCCAGTAGGCGTCCTCGGGGTTGGCGCAGGCGACGACCCGCAGGCCGGCGGTGTGCGCGAAGTAGGCCTCGTTGGACTCGCTGTGGTGCTCCACGGCGCCGATGCCGCCGCCGACCGGGATGCGGATGACGATCGGCAGCTTGACCGCACCGAGCGAGCGGGCCCGCATCTTGGCGACCTGGCTGACGATCTGGTCGAAGGCGGGGTAGACGAAGCCGTCGAACTGCATCTCGCAGACCGGGCGGTAGCCGCGCAGGGCCAGGCCGACCGCGGTGCCGATGATGCCGGACTCGGCCAGCGGGGTGTCGATGACACGGTCCTCGCCGAAGTCCTTCTGCAGCCCGTCGGTGACGCGGAAGACGCCACCGAGCTTGCCGATGTCCTCACCCATGAGGATGACCTTGTCGTCGCGCTCCATGGAGCGGCGCAGGCCGTTGTTGATGCCCTTGGCGATGGTCAGGGTGCTCATGCTCAGTGGCCTCCCTCGAAGCTGGCGTGGTAGGCCGCGAACTCGGCGCGCTCGGCCTCGACGACCGGGTGCTCCTCGACGTAGATGTGGTCGAACATCGACAGCGGCTCGGGGTCGGGCATGGTCAGGCAGCCCTCGCGGACGGTCGCCGCGAGCTCGTCGGCCTCACGGTCGACGGCGTCGAAGAACTCGGTGTCGGCCATCGCGTGAGCGGTCAGGTAGGCCTTGAGGCGGGCGATCGGGTCGCGGTGCTTCCAGACCTCGACCTCGGCGGAGACGCGGTACTTCGTCGGGTCGTCCGAGGTGGTGTGGGCACCCATGCGGTAGGTGAACGCCTCGATGAGCATCGGGCCCTGGCCGCTGCGGGCAGCGTCCATGGCGGCCTTGGTGACGGCGTAGACGGCGAGGACGTCGTTGCCGTCCACCCGCACGCCCGGGAAGCCGAAGCCGCGCGCCCGCTGGTAGAGCGGGATACGCGTCTGGCGGTCGTTGGGCTCGGAGATGGCCCACTGGTTGTTCTGGCAGAAGAAGACCACCGGCGCGTTGTTGACCGCCGCGTAGACGAACGCCTCGTTGACGTCGCCCTGGCTGGTCGCCCCGTCGCCGAAGTAGGCCACGACGGCCGCGTCACGGTCGGCGTCGCCGGTGCCGACGGCACCGTCGCGCTGGATGCCCATCGCGTAGCCGGTCGCGTGCAGCGTCTGCGCGCCGATGACGATCGTGTAGAGGTGGAAGTTCTTCTCGTCCGGGTCCCAGCCGCCGTGGTTGACGCCACGGAAGAGGCCCAGCAGGTTCAGCGGGTTGACCCCGCGGCACCACGCGACGCCGTGCTCGCGGTAGGTCGGGAACGCATAGTCCTGCGGACGCAGCGCGCGGCCGGAGCCGACCTGGGCGGCTTCCTGGCCGAGCAGGCTGGCCCAGATGCCCAGCTCGCCCTGGCGTTGCAACGCGGTCGCCTCGGCGTCGACGCGGCGCACGAGGACCAGGTCGCGGTAGAAGCCGCGCAGGTCGTCCGCGTCGAGGTCGGCGACGTATGCCGAGTAGTCGGGGTGGTCGACCCGCTCACCTTCGGGGGTGAGCAGCTGGACCAGCTCGGGTCCGCCGTCACCGATCGTCTCGGGAACAGGGGCGGTCAGCGCCGCCACGGCGGCTTCGTCGATGTGCTCGGTGCCCTCGGCACCGGCACTCGAGGCGACGTCGATGTCGCTCACAGGCTCTCCTTCTTCGCGATCCGGTGCAGCGGTTGGCTGACCGGCTCGGCTCTGGGCCGCGGACGTGGGCGGGGTCTCCGCCCGGGGCTTGCTGTCCACGGCGGGGGACGGTCACGCACGCATGTGGCGGCGCTCACAGGCCTAGCGGTGCACACGCTACCGGCATGGGGACGTGGTCTTCCAAACTGCGGACACGGAAAGGGCCGGTCCGGACCTCACCCTGACCGTGGCCAGGGCCGGGCCGGACCGGCCCTTGACGTCGGGGTTCGATCTCCTTCGGCCTCAGAGACCGAGGTGGATGAGACCACCGACGTTGACCGAGGTGCCCGTGCCCGTGGGCAGGTTCACGCCGATCACGGGCTGCTGGGGCGCGGGTGCCGGTGCAGGGGCTGGCGCCGGGGCGCCGGAGCCTCCGCCGGAGCTGCCCCCGGAACCGTCGCCGCCCGACTTCGGCGGCGTCGTGCCTCCTTTGGGGACCGGGGCCGGCGCCGGGTTGACCTTGGGCACGGACTTCGTGACCACCTTGGTCACCTTGGCCGTCGTGACGCGGACACTGGCGGTGCGCGCCTGAAGCGTCGAGGAGGCGTCGGCGACCTTCGTCTCCAGGCTCACGTTCCTGGTGTGCAGCCTGGCCGGCTTGGCCGGCTGCGCCTGCGTGGCCGCGGGCGTGTCGGCCGGCGTCCGCGTCACCGGGAGGGACTCGTTGTTCACGGTCCCCAGCGCACCAGGGTGGGGCTCGTGGTCTGGCCCCTGCTCGAGGCCGACCATGGTCACCGCGGCCACCGTGGCCATGCCCAGCGTCGCGAAGCCGACGGTGGGGGCCCAGACGGATGCGCCCAGGGCGCCGGAGCGCGTCAACCGGTTGCCGGATCGCTTGCTCGTCACGATCGAACTCTGACGATGACGACCCTTGTGAGTCGAGCGGGTGCGGGTGATATCCCCCGACATGACTAGTCACTCCTCAGTCGTATGGGTGTTGGCGAACCACGACCGCAGTGCTATGGGCACACGGCGGGACGCGGGCAGTGCTCCGGTGTGGTGTGGACGGCCGCCTAGAAGGTCCGGGCGGCCAGGAACGAGCGGGCGACCTCCAGCAGGCGGTCGTTCGCCTCGGTCTCGGCGATGGTGCACCGGGCACCCTCACCGCTGAACGGGCGCACCACCAGGCCGGCGCCGTCGGCGGCCCGGGCGAACGCCTCGGTGTCGGACCCCAGGGGGAGCCAGACGAAGTTCGCCTCGGTGTCGGGGACCGGCCAGCCCTGGTGCCGCAGCTCCGCGACGACCCGTTCCCGTTCGGCGACCAGCGCGTCGACCCGCTCCGCCAGCTCGTCCCAGGCCGCGAGGCTGGCGATGGCCGCCTGCTGCGCGATCGTGCTGACGCCGAACGGAACTGCGGTCTTGCGCAAGGCCTGGGCCACCGGCTCGTGCGCCACGGCATACCCGACCCGGAGGCCGGCGAGGCCGTAGGCCTTGCTGAAGGTGCGCAGGACGGCGACGTTGTGGCGCTCCTCGTAGGTCGCGATGGCGTCCGGGGCCTGGCCGTCGCGGACGAACTCGAGGTAGGCCTCGTCGATGACGACGAGGACGTGCTCGGGGACCTTGTCGAGGAACGCGTCGAGCTCGGCCTGGTGGACGACCGGGCCGGTGGGGTTGTTCGGGGTGCACACGAGGATCACGCGCGTGCGGTCGGTGACCGCCGCCGCCATCGCGTCGAGGTCGTGGCGGGCGTGCTCGTCGAGCGGGACCTGGACCGAGGTGGCGCCGGCGAGGGCGACGACGATCGGGTAGGCCTCGAAGGAGCGCCAGGCGTAGACGACCTCGTCGCCGGGGTCGCAGGTCGCCTGGATGAGCTGGCCCAGGACGCCGACGCTGCCGGTGCCGGTGGCGATGTGCTCGACCGGGACGCCGAGGTGGTTGGCCAGGGCCTGGGTCAGGTCCGTGACCGCCATGTCGGGGTAGCGGTTCATCTGGGCGGCTGCCTTCTCGACGACCGCCAGGACGCTGGGCAGCGGCGGGTAGGGGTTCTCGTTGCTGCTGATCTTGTAGGTCGTGACCCCGTCGCGCGCCGCCGCTGGCTTGCCCGGCTTGTAGGCCGGCACCGCGTCGAGGGCATGGCGCAACCGCACTACGGCCTTGGCGTCCGTCATGGCGGAACCCTATTGCCATTGAAGGGTTCCCGCCGAGTGGGGCCGCTATGTGGCTTTCGCCGCAATCCTCCCGTTACCGGGAATCAGCGGCAACCGCAGGCCCGCGTGCCACCATGACCCTCATGAAGTCGATCGCGATCAAGGTCCTCGTCAACGGCGTCGCGCTCTGGGTCGCGGCGTTCCTGGTCTTCGGCATCCACCTGGCCGACGAGAACGAGCCGCTCGGCAAGCGTCTGCTCTCGGTCCTGCTCGTCGCGATCGTCTTCGGGCTCATCAACGCCGTGATCAAGCCGGTGGCGAAGTTCTTCTCCTTCCCCTTCATCATCCTGACGCTGGGGCTGTTCACGATCGTGGTCAACGCGCTCATGCTGCAGCTGACCTCGTGGGTCGCCGGCGGGCTGAACCTCGCCTTCCACGTCGACCACTTCTTCTGGGACGCCATCCTCGGTGCCGTCATCGTCAGCATCGTCAGCATCGTGCTGGGCATCGTCCTCCCCGACGACAACCGCTGACGCGCGCCTGCGTCCTCCCCCGACCGAACACCGCTTGGCCCGCGTTTCGGCCCCGGCCGAGGCCGAGAACGCGGGCTGAGGCGTGTTCGGTCGATGTCCACAAGGGGTCCGCGCCTGGTCCCACGATCCACAGGGCCGCCATCGGACGTGGCTCACACGCCGACGGGCGCCGAGCCTCGGGGCATGCTCGATGCCTCAGCTGCCCTCTCGCTCTTGCCGTCCGCGTTCACCAGCCGGGAGGCGTTCGGGGTCGGACTGAGCCAGGCGGTCCTCGAGCACCTCGTCCGCCGGGGGACCATCATGCGCATCCAGCGGGGAGTCTTCCGGCAGGGCGTCGGGCCGCGTGATGACGAGGCACCGTGGGCAGCCGAGCGGCGCCGTCACCTGTCCCTGGCGCGGGCTGCGCTGCTGGCGCACCCCGGCCATGCGCTCAGCCACGAGACTGGAGCCGTCGCCTGGGAACGGCCGGTCCTGATCCACCGCGACAGCCCGATCCACCTGACGGCCCTCCATGTCGAGCCCCGCTCCCGCCGTGAGGGCCGGGTCATCTTGCACCACAGCGACTCCGTCGTGAACGAGGCGGTGCAGGTGGACACCCTGACCACCCTGGCTCCCGCCCGGATCGTGGCCGACTGCCTCCGCAGCATGCGGTCCTCCAGGGCGGTGGCCGTGGCCGATGCCGCTGTGAGGGCAGGGGCCACCTCTCTCTCCGAGGTCGAGTCGGTGATCGCGTCGCAGTGGAGATGGCGTGGCCGGCCCCGCGCACGAGAGGCGCTGGAGCTGGTCGACCCGCGGCGGGAGACCTGGCTCGAGTCGTTCTCCTTCTGCGAGCTGGACGCTTTGGGGATCGGCCTTCCGACCCCTCAGGTGGACATCTTCGACGCCTGGGGGGACTGTGTTGCGCGGGTGGACGGCATATGGATCGGGGACGGGACCGTGGCCGAGGCTGACGGCAGGGGCAAGTACGGACTCCCCGGATCGGACGGCCTGTCCGCGACGCAGGGGACCGTCGTCGATCGCGTGCTCGCGGAGAAGCGACGCGAGGATGCCCTGCGCTCCCTCGGTCTGGAGGTCGTGCGCTGGGACTTCGCCGAGATACGACAGGACCCCGAACGCGTGGCCAGCAGGGTCCGGGCGGCCCGCGCGCGTGGCGACCTGAGGCGCTTCACCGGCTCGTTGAGGCCCCCCGACAGCCGAGAGGACACGACTTAGCCCGCGTTTGCGCCGCGGATACGGCGCGAAACGCGGGCTAAGGCGTGTTCGGTTGGGAAGGAGTGGGGTAGGGCGGGGCGGACCTAGATGTGGCGGCGGGAGGTGACCACGCGGAAGCGGTTGGCGACGAAGGCCGCATCCACGTAGGCCGCGTTGGCCGCCGGGTTGGCGCCCGTGCCGTGGTAGTCGCTGAACGCCGCCGTCTGGTTGACGAACACCTGCCCGGTGAGGTTCTCCGACAGCGCCACGCCCGCGTCGGCCGCCGCGTCGCGCGCCTGGTCGAGCACCTTCTCCGAGGTGGAGTAGACCGCCGCCGTCATCGCGCCGTGCTCGCGGATCGTGTCACGCATCCGCTCCAGCGACTGCTCCGTGGAGTCGGTCGCGATGAGGAAGGTGACCGGGCCGAAGCACTCCTGCGTGTATGCCGTGTCGTCGGCGACGTCGACCGCCACCAGTCCGGGGGTGCGCACCACCGCGTCGGGGTAGGTGGGGTGGGTCACCGAACGGGAGTCGAGCACCAGCGAGCCGCCGACCCGCGAGGCGAGCGCCTCCAGGGCACCGGCCCGCGCCCGCACGTCCTCGTTCACGGTGGCGCCGAGCAGCTCGACCGCCTTGGCGTCGTCGCCAGTGAGCCGGCCGATCGCCCCGCCGAGGCGCTCGCCGAAGTCGGCGAAGGACAGGTGCCCCTCGTCGGTGTCGATGCCCTCGCGCGGGACGTAGATGTTCTGCGGCGTGGTGCACATCTGCCCCGAGTAGAGCGTCAGCGAGAACGCCAGGTTGCCCAGCACCCCGCGCAGGTTGTCGGTCGAGTCGACGACGATCGAGTTGACCCCCGCCTTCTCGGTGTAGACGAGCTTGCCCGAGCCGGCCGCCTCACGCTCCAGCCAGGCGCCGAAGCCGGGGCCGCCGGTGTAGTCGATGACCGCGACCTCGGGGCGCTCGGCGAGCTCGCGGGCCAGGCCCTCGCCGTCGTCCTCGGCGGCGAGCTGCACCAGCGCCGGGTCGAAGCCGGCGTCGCGCAGCACCGACCGGGCGACGGCAACGCTCAGAGCCAGCGGCAGAACCGCACGCGGGTGCGGCTTGACGATGACGGGGTTGCCCGTGGCCAGCGAGGCGAACATCCCCGGGTAGCCGTTCCACGTCGGGAAGGTGTTGCAGCCGATCACCAGCGCGATGCCGCGCGGCACGATGCGGTAGTCCTTCTGCATCCGGATCGGCGCGTCCTTGGCGGGCTTTTCCCAGACCACCGACTCCGGCACGCGCTCCTGCTCCACGAGCGCGGCGACGACCGACTCCAGGGCACGGTCCTGCGCGTGCGGCCCGGCAGCCTGGAACGCCATGACGAACGGCTGACCGGTCGTGTGCATGACGGCGTTGGCGATCTCGAACGAGCGCTTGTTGATCGCGTCGACGACCTCGACGCAGACCGCGGCGCGGTTCAGCGGGCCGGCGTCACGCCAGGCCGGCATCGCCGCCTGGGCCGCCGCGACCGCCGCGTCGACGTCCAGGCGCGGGTAGCGCACCCGCAGCCGCGGCCCGTAGGGCGAGACCTCGCTCCCGGCGAAAGAACCGTCGGTCGGCTGGTCGCCCAGGCCGGGGAAGTCCTCCCCCAGCAGCCCCTCGAAGGCGGACCGGCCGTGCGAGGCCGCGTCCTCGCCGTACACACGCGGCGAGGGGGACTCGGGGAAGCGCGAGTAGAAGCTGCGCGCGGCCAGCGCGGCGCGGGCCTCCGCCAGCGTCTGCGCGTGCTTCTCGGACAGCGGGTGCGGGGTGTGCGTCACGGCCCAATCCTAACCACGGTCTTACACAACAACGACAAACCTGCAAATATGTGTCACATGTCTTCGCCGGCCCGCCAGACCGCCGTCCCGCATGCTCCCGTCGCCGTCGTCGGGGCCGGTGCGATGGGCTCGGGCATCGCCCAGGTCGCCGCCCAGGCCGGGCACCCGGTGCACCTCGTCGACGCCGTGGACGGAGCCGCGGCGGCTGCCCGCGACCGGCTCGCCGCCACGCTGCAGCGCCTCGCCGACCGAGGGAAGACCACTCAGGACCATGCTGCCTCCGCGACCGCCAACCTGCACGTCGTCGACCGGCCCGCGGACCTGCCCGCCTGCACCCTGGTCATCGAGGCGGTCCGGGAGGACCTGGCCGACAAGCGGGCGCTCTTCGCCGAGCTCGCCGCGCACCAGCCGGCCGACACCCTGCTGGCGACGAACACCTCCAGCCTCGACGTCAGCGCCATCGCCGCCGGCCTGGACCACCCCGGCCGGGTGCTCGGCCTGCACTTCTTCAACCCGCCGCCGCTGATGCGCCTGGTCGAGGTCGTGCACGGCGAGGCCACCGACGAGGACACCCTCGCGCGCGCCACCGAGCTCGTCCGCGCCTGGGGCAAGACGCCGGTGCGGTGCACCTCCACCCCGGGCTTCATCGTCAACCGGGTGGCCCGCCCCTTCTACGGCGAGGCCCAGCGCATGGTCGAGGCCGGTGTCGCCGACCCGGCCACCATCGACCTCGCCCTGCGCGAGCACGCGGGCTTCCGGATGGGCCCGATGGAGCTGACCGACCTCATCGGCCAGGACGTCAACCTCGCCGTCGGCACCAGCGTGTGGGAGCAGACCGGCCGGGACCCGCGCTACGAGCCCACCGGATACCAGCGCCGGCTCGTCGCCGAGGGACGGCTCGGCCGCAAGAGCGGCCGCGGTGTGTTCCGGTATGACGCGTCCGGGCAGCCGCTCGACGCCGCACCGGACGAAGCCCTGGCCCACCAGCTCGCGACCGGGCCGGTGGTCACCAACCCGGTGGCCCGCACCGTGGCGATGCTGGTCAACGAGGCGCTCGACCTGGTCGACCGCGGCGAGGCCACCGCCGAGGACGTCGACACCGCGATGCGGCTGGGCACCAACTACCCGAAGGGACCGGTCGCCTGGGGCCACGAGGTCGGCCTGGACGTCATCGCGGACCAGCTGCGCGAGCTGGAGGTCGCCTTCCCCGGCGGGCGCTACCGGCTCAGCCCCGCCCTGGCCGCGGCGGTCCGGGCGTGAGCGCCGACCTGACCCACGTGCAGCGCATGTGGGAGGACGACGACGCCTCGCGCGCACTGGGGATGGAGGCGCTGGAGATCGCCGTGGACCGGGCCCGGGTGCGGATGGCCGTCACAGACGCGATGGTCAACGGGCACGACATCGCCCACGGCGGGTTCATCTTCACCCTCGCCGACTCCGCCTTTGCCCTGGCCTGCAACTCCCGCGGCGCGCTGACCGTCGCCGCCGGGGCCGACATCACCTTTGTCGCCCCCGCACGACGCGGCGACGTGCTCGTCGCGGACGCGACCCAGCGCACGGCATACGGGCGCAGTGGCATCACCGACGTCACCGTCACCCGGGAGTCGGACGGGTCGACCATCGCGGAGTTCCGCGGCCGCTCGCGGTCGCTGCGCAGCCAGGAGCACAGATGAGCCTTCCCCCCATCTCGGCCCGCCCGGACCTGCTCGACGAGGCCGAGCACTGGAGCATCGACGAGCTGCGCGCCACCCAGCTGACCCGGCTGCAGTGGACCGTGCAGCACGCCTACGACAACGTGCCCCATTACCGGAAGGCGCTGGACGACAAGGGGTTCCACCCGTCGGAGGTCACGGCCCTCGAAGACGTGCGGCACCTGCCGTTCACGACCAAGGCCGACCTGCGCGCCAACTACCCGTTCGGCATGTTCGCGGTGCCGCGGGCCCAGGTCTCGCGCATCCACGCCTCCAGCGGCACCGCCGGCAAGCCGACCGTCGTGGGCTACACCGCCGGCGACATCCGCACCTGGTCGGCCATCGTGGCCCGCTCGCTGCGCGCCGCCGGGGCCCGGCCGGGCGATGCCGTGCACGTGGCCTACGGTTACGGGCTGTTCACCGGCGGCCTCGGTGCCCACTACGGCGCGGAGGCCCTGGGCTGCACCGTGATCCCCATGTCGGGCGGGCAGACCGAGAAGCAGGTGCAGCTCATCACCGACTTCCGTCCACGCGTGATCATGGTGACCCCCTCCTACTTCCTGTCCATCCTCGACGAGATGGAGCGCGTCGGCATCGACCCGCGCGAGTCCTCCCTGGAGATCGGGGTGTTCGGCGCCGAGCCGTGGACCGAGGCGATGCGCCAGGAGATCCAGCAGCGGGCCGGGATGCACGCGGTGGACATCTTCGGCCTCTCGGAGGTGATGGGCCCGGGCGTGGCGCAGGAGTGCGTCGAGACCAAGGACGGCCTGCACATCTGGGAGGACCACTTCTACCCCGAGGTGGTCAACCCGCTGACCGACGAGCCGGTCGAGGACGGGCAGGTCGGCGAGCTGGTCTTCACCTCCCTGACCAAGCAGGCGATGCCGGTGCTGCGCTACCGCACCCGCGACCTGACCCGGCTGCTGCCGGGCACCGCGCGGCCGGGGTTCCGCCGGATGGAGAAGGTCACCGGGCGCACCGACGACATGATGATCGTGCGGGGGGTCAACGTCTTCCCCACGCAGGTCGAGGAGATCGTGCTGTCGGTCCCGGGGCTGTCGCCGTACTTCCAGTGCGTGCTCACCCGGCCCGGCCGGCTCGACGAGCTGACCGTCAACGTCGAGGCCGCCCCCGACGCCGGCGACCTGGACCGCGAGGCCGTCGCCCGCGAGGTGCAGCACCAC
>NZ_JBTCWL010000060.1:0-22976 GCF_054325275.1 Oryzihumus sp. | reverse complement strand
CCTAGTACGAGAGGACCGGGATGGACGAACCTCTGGTGTGTCAGTTGTCCTGCCAAGGGCACCGCTGATTAGCTACGTTCGGAAGTGATAACCGCTGAAAGCATCTAAGCGGGAAGCACGCTTCAAGATGAGGTTTCCATGGGCTTTGCCCGAGAGGCTCCCAGCTAGACTACTGGGTTGATAGGCCGGATGTGGAAGCACAGTAATGTGTGGAGCTGACCGGTACTAATAAGCCGATAACTTGATACAAAGATGCTACGCGTCCACTGTGTGGTTCCCGAGATACGGTCGGGAAACCACAAACTAAAGACTTTGTTTGTGACTTGCCGTTAACCGCTCGAAGAGGTTACGGCGGCCATAGCGAAGGGGAAACGCCCGGTCCCATTCCGAACCCGGAAGCTAAGCCCTTCAGCGCCGATGGTACTGCACTGGTGACGGTGTGGGAGAGTAGGACGCCGCCGGACAAACATTCACAGAGATCGCCCACCCGGGTCACCGGGTGGGCGATTTCTGCATTCCGGGGTCCCGTGAAAGACTGGGAGACAACCCCCTTTTCAGCCACCCCGGACGGGTGGACAGGTCCGTGTGCGCCCGTGAGGATGACGCCAGGACCAGACGCATGAATGGAGTCTCCGTGTCTGACGACCAGCCTGCCCGCAGGGACCGCGACGAGGACCGTCAGTCCCGTGGTCCTGGCGGGCCGCCCCGCGACAGCCGTCCTGGGGGCAGCCGCTGGGGGGCGCCGCAGGGCGGCGGGCGCTCGGGGGACGCACGCCGCGGCCAGGGGGACAGTTCTGCCGGTCGTGGCGCCGGCGGCCGGGGCGGCTCCGCTGGGCGCGGCCGTCCGGGTGAGGGTGACCGTCGTGAGGGTGGCTACCGCGGCCCTGACCGTCGTGACGGCGGCGACCGCGGGGAGGGCTACCGTTCCGGCCCGCGCCAGGGTGGTGGCGGCCAGGGTGGCTACTCCCGTGAAGGCGGCGGTCGCGGTGGCTACTCCGGTGGTGAGCGTCGCGATGACCGGCGCCAGGGTGGCTACTCCCGTGACGACCGTGACCGCGGCGGCTACTCGCGCGATGACTCCCGGGGTGGTCGTGACGACCGCCGCCAGGGGGGCTACTCCCGTGATGACCGGGGTCGCGGTGGCTACTCCGGTGGTGAGCGTCGCGATGACCGGCGCCAGGGTGGCTACTCCCGTGACGACCGTGGCGGGCGCCCCGCAGGCCCCGGTGGTCGGGGCGCCGGCGGCTTCCGTCGCGACGAGGGCGACCGTGGCGGCCGCGCCGGCGCGCCTCGTGGCCCCCGAGGCGCCGGTGCGCCGATGCGGGGCGGCCGGGACGAAGGCCCCGAGCACCGCGGTGGTTCGCGTCTGGCCCCGAAGTCCCCGCGCCTGCCGGAGCCGGCCATCGCCGAGGGCGTGACCGGCCACGAGCTGGACCGCGCCGTGAAGAACCAGCTGCGCACCCTGAGCAAGGAGAACGCCGAGGGCGTGGCGCAGCACCTGGTCATGGTCGCCACCCTGCTGGACACCGACATCGACGCGGCCGAGGCTCACGCCGAAACCGCCGTCCGTCGGGCCGGCCGGGTGCCGGCCGCACGCGAGGCGCTGGGTCTGGTGGCCTATCGCAAGGGCGACTGGGCCAAGGCGCTCAGCGAGTTCCGTACTGCCCGCCGCCTGTCCGGGTCCTCGCACATGCTCCCCCTCATGGTCGACGCCGAGCGCGGCCTCGGACGTCTCGACCGGGCGCTGGACCTCGCTGCCTCGCCCGAGGCCAAGTCGCTCCCGCTGGACGAGCGGATCGAGCTCGCAATCGTCGTCTCCGGCATCCGTCGCGACCTCGGTCAGCTCGAGGCGGCCGCAGTGGGGCTGGAGATCCCGCAGCTGCGGCCGACCGCCAACCCCAAGCCGTGGACGGCGCGCCTCTTCTACGCTTACGCCGAGGCCAGGCTGGCCCTGGGCGACACCCAGGGCGCCCGGGACTGGTTCGCCCGCGCCGCCGACGCCGACCTCGAGGGGGAGACCGACGCCGATGAGCGGCTGGCGGACCTCGACGGTGTCCACGTCACCGACCTGCTCGAGGACCTCGACGACGAGTGACCCCGGGTCGCGCCCCCTGTTGTCCACAAGGGGTGCGCTCCCAGGTCCCACCATCCACAGGGGCCGGTCGCTGCCGTCACGGCGGCGACCGGCCCCTTCAGCATGGAGGAAAGACCAGGGGGAGAGGTGCCAGATGACTGCACGAGCAGCCGCCCGTCCGCGGGCCACGCCGGAGGAGGAGCCGGCCGTCAACGAGGTCAGACTGGTCGGCCGCGTGAGCGGCGACCCGACGTCGCGCGACCTGCCGAGCGGCGACACGGTCGTGCAGCTCCGGGTCGTCGTCCGCAGGACGGGCCCGCAGCGTGCCGGGGCCAGGACCACCGCGTTGGTGGACACCGTCGACGTTGCGTGCTGGGGCAAGGGCGTGCAGCGACGGGCGTCCCGCCTGCACGACGGTGATGTCATCGAGGTGACCGGGGCACTCCGCCGACGCTTCTGGCGGTCCCCGGGCGGCGCCGCAAGCCGGTACGAGGTCGAGGCGGCGACCGTGACACGCCAGCCGGCTCGTCCGCCCCGTGACCCTGACCCGTGACCACTGACCGGTGAGCGTTGACCCGTGTGCGCTGACCCGGCGCCGTCGTGCGGCGCGCCGACGCGCGACAATGCCCGGGTGACTGAGCCGGAGGCGCCGCTGCTGCACGCGTACCAAGGGGTCGTCTGCGACCTCGATGGTGTGGTCTACCGCGGTCACGAGCCCGTGCCGCACGCGGTTGAGGCGCTCCGGTCCGTGGTGCACTCCGGCCGACGGGTCGTCTACGCCACCAACAACGCCTCGAGGACCCCGGCCCAGGTCGTCGCACAGCTGACCCGCATGGGCGTCTCGCTGACGGAGCGAGACGTCGTCACGAGCGCCCAGGCCGGGGCCGCGCGGGTCCGGGAGCGTGTCGGACACGGCGCCAGAGTGCTCGCGGTCGGTGGTGAGGGCGTGCGTGCCGCGCTGCGTGAGCAGGGTCTCGTCGCGACCTCCGAGGCTGCGGACGCAGAGGCCGTGCTGCAGGGGTTCGGCGCCGACGTGGGCTGGCGCGAGCTGGCTGAGGCGGCGTATGCCGTGCAGTCCGGTGCCGTGTGGGTCGCCACCAACGTCGACGCGACGCTGCCGACCGACCGGGGGACGGCCCCGGGCAACGGCACCCTGGTGGCGGCGGTCCGCAGCGCCACCGGGGTCGACCCGGACGTGGTCGGCAAACCGTGGACGCCGTTGTACGAGCTGAGCGCCCGCCGGCTCGACACTGATGCGTCGCAGACCCTGGCGATCGGTGACCGGCTGGACACCGACATCGCCGGGGCGAACGCCGCGGGCGTCGATGCCCTGGTGGTCCTCACCGGGGTGCACGGCCCGGCGGACCTGGCCGCAGCCCCCGTCGAGTGGCGACCGCGCTACGTCGCCACGGACCTGAGGGGTCTTGGCGTGGGCTACGTCGCGCCGCGGAAGCTCGAGGACGCCTGGGCCTGCGGTGCTGCGGTGGTGCGGGTGGAGGCCGGCGAAGCCCCGTGTGTCCAGGTGGTGTGCGAGGGTCCGGCCGAGCACCTGCTGCGGGCCGCCCTCGCGGCCTCGTGGGACGCGGTGGACAGCGGCGCGGTCGGAGCGGAGTCGCTGGTTAAGGCCGAGATGGGGCGGTGGTGGTCACAGGTGGCCGAGCGACTGGCAGAAGACGCGGCATCCACAGGCTGACCCGGAGGTCGGCGACGGTCAGGAGACGCCGCATCCACAGCCTGACCCCGGCGGTCGTCCCCTCTGCGATACGCCGTCGAACACGTGCCCGCGCTCGTCGCGTGCCCGACCCCGCGTGGATGGCAGGAGACGCGCGCGGAGCGGGGGCAGTAGCGTGAAGCCTCACCGCCGGGTCGTGATCCGGTGCCGGGACCACGAGGGAGGAACTCCATGGCGTTCGAATCGGTGCGGGGTTACGTCCAGCTCGCTTCCGGGCTGGGCGAGCTGACGAAGGCCCGGGCGCTCGAGGCTGCCCAGGGGCTGCTGTCCCTGCCCGGGGTCACGAGCACGGGCAAGGTGGCCGGGCAGGTCACCACGCTCGCCGACGAGCTGCTCGCCGCTGCCACGACCAACCGCGAGAACCTCACGACCCTGGTGCGTACCGAGGTCGAGGCTGCGGTGAGCCGGCTCGGCCTGGTGCCGGTGGCCGAGCTCGAAGCCGCCCAGGCCCAGGTCACGCGACTGCGTGCAGAGCTGGCCCAGGTGCGCTCGGCCGACCACGCCGAGGAAGCTGCGAGCACGCAGGACGCCGCGACCCGCAGCCGTGGGAGCGCAGCACGCCGGCCGGCCCGGGCGACCCGAGCAGCGGCCACCGCCGGGGCAGCGCCCGCCGCCGTTCCGGCTCGCAAGGTCGCCACGAAGCGGGCGTCCGCCACGAAGCGGGCGTCCGCCACGGAAACGACCGGGACCACCACGTCGGCGACCGCGAGCGCGGCGCCGGCGACGAGGCGTCCTGCCGCCAAGCGCTCGGCGACCAAGGCCTCCGCAGCGAAGGCTTCCGCGACGAAGGCGTCGTCGACCAGGGCTTCCACGGAGAAGACCTCGACGACGAAGACCTCGGCGGCGAAGAGCTCGACCCCCAAGCCCTCCACGGCCAAGAAGGCCGCGGCCAGGAAGAGCAGTGCGGGCAGGTCCGGGGCGAAGAAGGCCGCGGGCGCGTCCTCAGCCGCGGCCGCTGCCTCCGGCGCCCGGTCGACGACGCAGACCGCGCGCGCCACCCGACGCCAGCCCGCCAGCGCCCAGGCTGCCCGCACCCGGGCCGCCCGTGAGGCTGCTCCCGCGCCGACCTCCTCGTCGGCCGTCACGACCCGCCGGACCAGCAAGGAGACCTCATGACCCACGACGACGCGGTGCAGGACGCGGTGCAGAACGCCCCTGCGCAGACGGCCGGCGGGTCGACCGCGGCAGCGGCACCGAAGCCCGGTCCGGCCCTGAGCGGGGCTCCCAAGCCCGGCCCTGGCCTGGGGACCACGCCGAAGCCAGGCCCCGGTGTCGCCACGGCGTCACCCGCAGACCAGGGTGCGGAGCGGGGCTCCCGAGAGAGTTCGGACCAGGGCCCGGACCCGGCCGGCCAAGGTGAGCAGGGCTCCCGAGAGAGTTCGGACCAGGTCTCGGACCAGGGCCCCGGCGCCACGGCGGGCGCGGGCGCGGGCGCTGGGGCGGCGGCCGACAGCGGGCTGGTCACGCCTCCCGCTGTCGCCACCAGGGAGCCCACCGGCGACGTGGTGGTCGATGCGGTCCTCGACGAGTTCGACCGGGTCACCGGCGAGCCGCTCGACGCGCACGTCGAGGTCGGGGAGAAGGTCCACCGCACGCTGCAGGCCCGGCTGGCCGACCTCGGCGACGAGTGAGCGCCCCGACCCTCCACCCCGGTGACCCCGCCATGACCGACTCGCCGTCGCGCCTAGACGTCGAGCTCGTCCGGCGTGGCCTGGCCCGGTCGCGTGGGCAGGCCCGCGCCCTCGTGGCCCAAGGGGCCGTCCTCGTCGGCGGGGCCACCGCGAGCAAGGTCTCCGCGCCCGTGACCGCAGCGGACCACATCACCCTGGCGACCGAGCCCGACCCGTGGGTGAGCCGCGCGGCATACAAGCTGCTCACCGCACTGGACGTGTTCGCCGACCGTGGCCTGTCGGCGCAGGGGAAGCGGTGCATCGACGTTGGCGCCTCC
Source organism: Oryzihumus sp. (assembly GCF_054325275.1). Taxonomy (NCBI): domain Bacteria; kingdom Bacillati; phylum Actinomycetota; class Actinomycetes; order Micrococcales; family Intrasporangiaceae; genus Oryzihumus; species Oryzihumus sp. Next base: position 17,222 of record NZ_JBTCWL010000060.1, on the reverse strand, counting down.
ACCGGTGGTTTCACCCAGGTGCTGCTGGCCCGCGGTGCGACCCATGTCGAGGCGGTCGACGTCGGCCACGGCCAGCTCGTCGCGGAGCTCGCCGGCGACCCGCGGGTGACCGAGTGGTCCGGCACCAACGTGCGGGACCTCGACCCGGCCAGCGTCGGGGGCCCCGCGGCCGTGGTGGTCGCCGACCTCAGCTTCATCTCCCTGCGCACCGTGATGCCGGCGCTGGCCGCGCTGACCGCACCCGGCGGTGACCTCGTGGTGCTCGTCAAGCCGCAGTTCGAGGTCGGCCGCGAACGGCTCGGCCGGGGTGGGCTCGTGCGCAGCGCACCCGACCGTGCGCGGTCCATCACCGACGTGGCGCAGGCCGCGGCGCAGGAGGGGCTGCGCCCGGTCGCGCTGCACGGCAGCCCGATCCGGGGCACCAACGGCAACATCGAGTACCTACTCTGGTGCACGTCCCGCGACGTCGACGCGCTGAGCCCGCGCGAGGTCGCCGACCAGGCCGAGCGCCTCTCGACGGAAGGGCTGACGTGACGCGTCGCATCCTGCTCGTGGCCCACCCGCGCCGCCCCGAGGCCCAGCACCTCGCGGGTGACGTCGCCGCGCGCCTGCACGCGGCCGGCATCGAAGTGGCCCTGCTGCCCGAGGAGGCCGAGGCGGTCCACCTGGGTCACAACCCCAACGTGGTGCTGGCCGACCCGGAGGACCCGGCCCGCGGTTGCGAGCTGGTGTGCGTGCTCGGCGGCGACGGCACCATCCTGCGCGGGGCGGCCATGTCGCGCGGCACCCACGCCCCGCTGCTCGGGGTCAACCTCGGGCACGTCGGCTTCCTCGCCGAGGCCGAGCGCGAGGACCTCCAGGAGACGGTCGAGCGCATCGTGTCCCGCGACTACGCGGTCGAGGAGCGCATGACCCTCGAGGTGCGCGCCCACCACGACGGGGAGCTCATCGCCTCCAGCTGGGCGCTCAACGAGGTCACCGTCGAGAAGGCCGCACGGGAGCGGATGCTCGAGCTCATCGTCGAGGTCGACGGCCGGCCGCTGTCCACCTGGGGCTGCGACGGTGTCGTCATGGCTACTCCTACCGGCTCGACGGCTTACGCGTTCTCCGCCGGAGGCCCCGTGGTGTGGCCCGACGTCGAGGCCATGATGGTCGTCCCGCTGGCCGCGCACGCGCTGTTCGCCCGGCCGCTGGTCGTCGGACCGCGCTGCCGGCTGGCCGTCGAGGTGCTCGCCGACACCGAGGGCTCCGGGGTCCTGTGGTGCGACGGCGCGCGCATGGTCGAGCTGCCCCCCGGGGCCCGGATCGAGGTCTGCCGCAGCGAGACCCCGGTGCGCCTGGCCCGGATGAGCGCCTCGCCCTTCACCGACCGGCTCGTGGCCAAGTTCGACCTCTCGGTCGCCGGCTGGCGCGGGGCGGGCCGTCGCGCGAACGGCGGTTCGGGCCCGGGCCGGCGGCGGGGGAGCGGGCCCGGTGCGGCGACGGGAGGGGACCACTCGGTGGCGCCTGCCGCCGACTGACAGTCCCCCCTCCTAGGCTGGCCGACGTGCTGCGCGAGATCCGGATCCAGAACCTCGGCGTCATCGACGACGCCGTCCTCTCGCTGTCCCCAGGACTCAACGTCGTCACCGGTGAGACCGGTGCCGGCAAGACCATGGTCGTCTCCGGCCTCGGCCTGCTCCTCGGTGCCCGTGCCGACGCCGGCCTGGTGCGCAACGGGGCCACGGCCGCGTCCATCGAGGGGCTGGTCGAGGTGCCCGAGGGCCACCCTGCCCTGGTCCGCGCCCAGGAGGCGGGTGGCGACACCGAGGACGGGCTCATCCTGGCCCGCACCGTCTCCGCCGAGGGTCGCTCGCGCGCCCACGTCGGCGGCCGCAGCGCCCCGGTCGGGGTGCTCTCCGACCTGCGCGAGCTCCTCGTCGCGGTCCACGGCCAGTCCGACCAGTGGCGGCTGCGCCAGCCCGACCAGCACCGGGTGGTGCTGGACGGCTTCGCCGGCACCTCCGTCGCCGAGCCGCTGGCGCGCTACACCGCCCTGTATGACGAGCACCACCAGCTCCGCACGGAGCTGGACGAGCTGCGCGCCCTGGCACGGGACCGCGCCCGCGAGATCGACGTGCTGACCGCCGGCGTGGAGGAGGTCGAGGCCGTCGACCCACAGCCCGGGGAGGACCACGAGCTGCGCGCCGAGGACGAGCGCCTGGCCCATGCCGAGGGCCTGCGCGGCAGCGCCGGGCTCGCCCACGCCCTCGTGGCCGGGGCCAGTGGGGGCCCGGAGGAGGAGGCGGCCGACGAGGTCCGCGGCAACGTCGTCGAGCTGCTCGCCGAGACCCGCGCCACGCTGGGCGCCGCCTCCGTCCACGACCCGGCGCTGGCCGAACTCGAACGCCGGGCCCAGGAGCTGGGCTACCTCGCGGCCGACCTGGGAGCCGACCTCGCGGCATACCTCAGTGACGTCGACGTCGACCCCGCCCGGCTCGCCTGGGTGCAGGAGCGGCGCGCCGACCTGGCCCGGCTGCAGCGCAAGTACGGCGACACCGTCGACGAGGTGCTGGCCTGGGCCAAGGAGGCCGCCGCACGGCTGGACCGGCTGGTCACCGCCGACGACCGGGCCGAGGCGATGCAGGCTCGGCTGGAACAGCTCGAGGCCGAGCTGACCGCGGCGGCCGCCGAGCTGACCGCCGCCCGCACCGCCGCCGCGCAGGAGTTCGGCCAGCGGGTCACGCAGGAGCTGGCGCACCTGGCGATGGGCAAGGCCGTGGTCCAGGTGGCGGTGCAGCCGCGGGAGACCTTCCTGCGCCACGGCGCCGACGACGTGGAGATCCTGCTGGCGGCCAACCCCGGCGCGCCGCCGCGCAGCGTCGCCAAGGCCGCGTCGGGCGGTGAGCTGTCACGCGTGATGCTCGCGCTGGAGGTCGTCACCGGCAGCGGCGACGTGCCCACGTTCGTCTTCGACGAGGTCGACGCCGGCGTTGGCGGCAAGGCCGCGCTCGACGTCGGGGCGCGGCTGGCGGCGCTCGCCCGCTCCGCCCAGGTGATCGTCGTCACCCACCTGGCCCAGGTCGCGGCCTTCGCCGACCAGCACCTCGTGGTGCACAAGACCGACGACGGGCACGTGACCGCGAGCGGGGTCGCCGCGGTCAGCGGGGACGAGCGGTTGCGTGAGCTGGCACGGATGATGGCCGGCGTCGAGGACTCCGGCGTCGCCATCGAGCACGCCCGCGAGCTGCTCACCCAGGCCGGGCAGGCGGTCAGCTGAGCACGCGCCAAACGTGACAAGGCCGTGACCCGGTGCGTGGTCGGCGGCATCGGGGCTGGTGGCGGCCCGTGGCACGATATCCCCGATGCCTCTCTCCATCCGACGCCGGAGCAGCCGCGAACCGGAAGTGCCCGGGGTCCGCGGTCCCGTCCGCGTGGACGCCCGGACCAAGAACCTCACCAAGCGCCTGAAGCCCGGCGACATCGCCGTGATCGACCACCAGGACATCGACAAGGTGAGCGCCGAGGCACTGCTCGCCTGCCGCCCGGCCGCCGTCGTCAACGCCTCGCCGTCCATCAGCGGGCGCTACCCCAACCTCGGCCCGGAGATCCTCATCGACGGCGGCGTGCCCCTGCTCGACAACGCCGGGCGGGACGTGATGCACGCGCTGCACGAGGGGCAGCAGGTGCGCATCGAGGGCGAGGAGATCTACGTCGGCGACACCATCGTGGCCAAGGGGCACCTGTTCGACCACGAGTCGGTCCAGGCGGCCATGAACGAGGCCCGCGCCGGCCTGGCGGTGCAGCTCGAGGCGTTCGCCGCGAACACGATGGAGTACCTCCGCCGCGAGCGCGAGCTGCTCCTCGACGGGGTCGGCGTCCCGGACATCCGCACCGAGATCGACGGTCGGCACGTCCTGGTGGTGGTGCGCGGCTACCACTACAAGGAGGACCTGCAGACCCTGCGGCACTACATCCGCGAGTACCGCCCCATCCTCATCGGCGTCGACGGCGGGGCCGACGCGCTGGTCGAGGAGGGGCACAAGCCGCACCTGGTCGTCGGCGACATGGACTCGGTCTCCGACGCGACGTTGACCTGCGGCGCCGAGATCGTGGTGCACGCCTACCGCGACGGTCGGGCGCCCGGCCTGGAGCGGGTGCGCAACCTGGGCATCGACCCGGTGGTGTTCCCGGCGACCGGCACCAGCGAGGACGTCGCCATGCTCCTGGCCGACGACAAGGGAGCCACCCTGATCGTGGCCGTCGGCACCCACGCCACCCTGGTGGAGTTCCTCGACAAGGGGCGTGCGGGCATGGCCAGCACGTTCCTCACCCGGCTGCGGGTCGGCGGCAAGCTCATCGACGCCAAGGGCGTGAGCCGCCTCTACCGCTCCCGGATCTCCAACCTGTCCCTGTTCGCAATGCTCGCCGTGGGGCTGTTCGCCCTGTATGCCGCGCTGGCCGCCACGCCTGCCGGCACCGCCATGCTCACCGTGGTCGGTGCCCGCTGGGACGACGTGTGGTCCTGGATCGTAGGACTCTTCTCGTGATCGACTTCCGCTACCACCTCGTCTCCATCGTGTCGATCTTCCTGGCGCTCGCCGTGGGGATCGTGCTGGGGGCGGGCCCGCTGCAGAACAACATCGGCCAGTCGCTGAACGAGCAGGTGACCGCGCTGCGTCAGGACAAGGCGACCCTGCGCGCCCAGCTCGAGGCACAGCAGCGGGGGATCGACGCCCGCGACACCTTCGCCAACACGGTGACCCCCAAGCTGGTCTCCGGCAGCCTTTCGGGGCGCACGGTCAGCGTCGTGGTGGCGCCCGGCGCCGACGCCGACACGGTCAAGAAGACGACGACCGCGCTGACCGGCGCGGGGGCCCGGATCGGGTCCACGGTCACCCTGACCGACGCGTGGGTCGACCCGACCAAGCGCACCTTCCGCGACAACCTCGCCACCCAGCTCGCGTCGCTGGTCAAGGCGCCCGGCACGCTCAGCACCCCCGAGATGCTCCCCGGGACGGTGCTCGCGCGCGCTCTGCTCACCACGGCCGAGCGGCCCACGGACAAGCTCGACCCCAGCGCCGCCCAAGCCCTGGAGGGTCTCAAGGCCGGTGACCTGCTCACGGTGGGCTCCGACCCGGTCGTCCCCGCCTCGAGCGCGGTCCTCGTGGCCGGCCCGGTCAAGGGCGCCAACGAGGAGGACACCACCGCCCGGCTCGCCTCGTGGGTGGCGCTCACCCGGGCCTTGGACGCCGCCGGATCGGGCACCGTGGTGACCTCGACGATGAACGCGGCCGACCCGCAGACCACGGGCGCCCTCGTGGCTGCGGTGCGCGCTGACGGCGACGCGAGCAAGGCCGTCTCCACCGTGGACGACGGTGACCAGAGCATCGGAGCGGCCCCGCTGGTCGAGGCGCTCACCGAGCAGTACGCCGGCCACAGCGGCCACTACGGGGTGGGTTCGGACGCGGCGTCCGTGCTGCCCGGCACGGTGAAGTGAGCCTCGACCGCAGGGCCGTCGCGCTGGCCGCCGGGGCAGCGGGGGCGGCCATCGCGCTGTGCGGGCTGCGCCGCCGGCCGCCGGGCGGCCAGGGCCGCTGGACCCGGACCAACCACGCCGGTGAGCCGGTGACGCTGCTGGAGGGACCGGCATACGTCGCGGGCGCGCTCGCCGGGCTGGCCGCGGGTGCCGCCGGTGGTGCAGGGCCGGCGATCGCCGCAACTGGCGCGGGGGCCTTCGGCGCCCTGGACGACCTGGCCGGCGACAGCTCCAGCAAGGGCCTGCGCGGCCACCTGTCCGCCCTCAGGCGCGGTGAGGTGACCACCGGTGCGGTGAAGATCGCCGGCCTCGGGCTGACCGGCCTGCTCGCTGCCGCGGCCGTCGACCGCCGGGCCGAGGACCGACCCGGGCTGCTCGCGACCCTGGTCGGGGGAGCGGTCGTCGCCGGGGCGGCCAACGTCGCCAACCTGCTGGACCTGCGCCCGGGGCGGGCGCTGAAGGCCACGACCCTGGCCGCCCTGCCGCTGGCGGCGTCATCGACGCCCGCCGGGGTCACCGCCGCGGCCGCCGCCGGCGCGGCGCTGGGCTCGCTGCCCGAGGACCTCGCCGGCCGCGCGATGCTCGGCGACACCGGGGCCAACACCGCCGGGGCGCTGCTGGGCACGGCGCTGGTGCAGCGCAGCGGCCTGCGCGGCCGGCTGATCGCGCTGGCGGTCGTCACCGGCCTGACCGTCGCCTCCGAGAAGGTCAGCTTCACGAAGGTCATCGAGTCCACCCCGGGGCTGCGCGAGCTCGACGCCCTCGGCCGACGGTGACCGCGGTGAGCCCCGCCCCGTCACGGCGGGCCCAGGGCCTGCTGGCCGCCGCCGGGCTCATCGCCGTCGTCACCCTCGCGGCGCGGGTCGTCGGCTTCGGCCGGTGGCTCGTCTTCTCCCACTCGGTCGGCGTGACCTGCGTTGGCAACGTCTACCAGACCGCCAACCAGCTGCCGAACGTCATCTACGAGGTGGCTGCAGGTGGCGCCCTCGCCGCGATCGCCGTCCCGGTCATCGCCGGACAGCTCGGCCGGGGGGACCGGGAGTCCGCCGACCGGACCGCCTCGGCCATGCTCACCTGGGCGCTGACCCTGCTGGTCCCGCTCGCCCTGCTGGTCGCCGCGCTGGCCGGACCGCTGACCTCCGCGATGCTCGGCCCGGACGTGTGCCGCTCGCAGCCGGGCGCGGCCGCCGAGCTCGGCGCGACCATGCTCGTCGTGTTCGCCCCGCAGGTGGCCCTGTACGGCGTCGGCATCGTGCTGGCCGGCGTCCTGCAGGCGCACCACCGCTTCCTCGGGGCAGCCCTGGCGCCGCTGCTGTCCAGCCTCGTCGTCATCGCCGCCTACGTGCTCTACGGGGCGCTGTCCGGCGGCCATGGCAACGACCCGGCCCACCTGCCGGCCGGCGCGGCGTGGGCGCTGGCCGCGGGCACCACAATGGGCGTCGTCGCGCTCAGCCTGCCGCTGCTGGTGCCGGTGCGCCGCGCGGGCGTGCGCCTGCGGCTCACCTGGCGCTTCCCCGACGGTGTGGCCAGCCGCGCCGCATCGCTCGCCGGAGCCGGGCTCGTGGCCCTGCTCGCGCAGCAGGCGGCCGTGCTCGCCACCGTCTGGGTCACCAACTACCGCAGCGGCAACGGCACCCTCAACGTCTACACCTACGTCCAGGCCGTCTACCTGCTGCCGTATGCCGTGCTCGCGGTGCCCGTGGCCATCTCCACGTTCCCGACCCTGGCGGCCCAGGCAGCCCGGGAGGGCGTCTCGCAGGCGGAGGCCGCGGCCGAGGCTGTCGAGCTGGAGGCCTTCGAGCAGGAGGCCTTGGAGCAGGAGCGGAAGACCCGCAGCACCGGGGCCGATGCCCCCGCCGGAGCCGACGGGGGACTGACGGGTAAGGCCGATGACGCCTCGCGCACGCTGGCCCGCTCGACTCGGGCCGTGGCGGTCGTGGGGGTCCTCGGCGCCGCGGTGCTGCTCGTGGCCTCGAAGCCTCTCGGCGCGTTCTTCGCCGCGCTCGACGCGGGACGCCACCAGCCGGTCGGCCGGGCGGCCCTGCAGGCGATGCCGGTGGCCATGGACTCCTACGCTTTCGGGCTGGTGGGCTTCGGCCTGGCTGCCGTGCTGACCCGCGCCCTCTACGTCCGGGGCCGGCCCCGGATCGCGGCCGTGGCGGTGGCCGCCGGCTGGCTGGTGGCCGCCCTCTGGCCCCTCCTCGCGCTGACGGGGCCGACCGAACCCACCCGCACGCTGCGCACCCTCGGGGTCGCCAGCAGCGCCGGGATGACGCTGACCGCGGTGCTGTTGCTCGTGGCGGTGCACCAGGCCTGGGGGGCGCCCGCCCTGCGCGGGCTGCCACGCACGCTCGTCGCGGCACTGGTCGCCGCGGTTCTCTCGGTGGCGCCAGGCCGGGTCCTTGCTGCTGCTCTGCCCACGCGCGCCCTGTTGCCCTCGGTGCTGGTCGGTCTGCTGGTGGCGGCCGTGACCTCCCTCGTGTTCGTGGCCGTGCTGGCCCTGGCCGACCGCGAGACCGGGCGGCTGCTCACGGCTCGCCTGCGCACGCGGGTGCTGCGGAGGTCGGCATGAGGGTGGTCATGGTGCTCGGTCGCAGCACCGGGGGGATCGGCACGCACGTGGCCCACCTGGCCGCCGACCTGCGCACCGCCGGGGCCCACGTCGTGGTGGTCACCCACCCCGTGACCGCCGAGCGGTTCGACTTCGGGGACGTGCGCCCGTGGTGGCCCCGGCTGCGCCCGGCCGGCGCGGCAGCGGCGAGCCTGCTCGACCTGCTCGCGCTGCGCCGCCTTGCAGCCGCCAGCGACGTCGTGCACGCCCACGGGCACCAGGCCGGGCTGCTGGCCACCCTGGTAACCCTCGGGCTGCGGCGGCCCCGTCTGGTCGTCTCCCAGCACAACGCGGTCCTCGCCGGCTCGGGCCGGCTGCGCCTGAAGGAGCTGGCCCAGCGGCTCGTCGCCCGGCGGGCGGACCTGGTCACCGGGGCGAGCAGCGACCTGGTGGACCAGGCCCGCGACCTGGGCGCGCGCGATACCCGTCTGGCCCCCGTGCCGTCCCCGCGCGTCCCGGCGCTGCTGGCGCAGGAGCCACTCGACCGGCAGGGTCGCGCCGCCGAGCGGGCGGCGCTGCTGCGCGAGGCGGGCCTCGAGGTCGACCCGGGGCGGCCGCTGGTGCTGACCATCTCGCGGATCGCCCCGCAGAAGGACCTCGACGTGCTCGTGCGGGCCGCGTCCCGGCTGTGGACGCCCGCGACCTGGGTGGTCGTCGGTGACGGCGACGAGGCGCTGCTGGGTGAGCTGGAGGCGCTGGTCGAGCGGGTCGCGGCACCGGTCCACTTCGTGGGGGCGCGCCGCGACGCCGACCGGTGGCTGCGCGCCGCCGAGGTGTTCGTCCTGCCGAGCGCCTGGGAGGCCCGCGCCCTGGTCGTGCAGGAGGCGATGGCGGCCGGCGCACCGGTGGTCGCCACCGACGTCGGCGGGCTGCACGACCTCGTGGAGGGGGTCGGCCTGCTCGTCCCCGCAGGGGACCCGGCGGCCGTGGCGGATGCCACACGCACGGTGCTCACCGACCCCGACCTGCGCGAACGTCTTGCCCGGCAAGGGCGTTCGGCCGCCGCGGCGCTGCCTGACGGGGACGACACGGCCGCGACATGGCTGGCGTGGTACTCCGAGGGCCCGTCGATGACGTAGAGTGCAAGTCCGTGGTTGAGCAGACAAAGCACATCTTCGTGACCGGAGGCGTCGCCTCTTCGCTCGGCAAGGGGCTCACGGCCTCGAGCCTCGGACACCTGCTTCGGGCCCGCGGACTGCGGGTGACGATGCAGAAGCTCGACCCCTATCTCAACGTGGACCCCGGGACGATGAACCCGTTCCAGCACGGCGAGGTCTACGTCACCGCGGACGGGGCCGAGACCGACCTGGACATCGGCCACTACGAGCGGTTCCTCGGCGTCGAGCTCGACGGCTCCGCCAACGTGACGACCGGCCAGGTCTACAGCCAGGTCATCGCCAAGGAGCGCCGTGGGGAGTACCTCGGCGACACCGTTCAGGTGATCCCGCACATCACCAACGAGATCAAGGCGCGGATGCGCGCCACCGCCGAGGGCCCGGCCGACAAGCGCCCGGACGTCATCATCACCGAGATCGGCGGCACCGTCGGCGACATCGAGTCGCTGCCCTTCCTGGAGGCCGCGCGCCAGGTGCGCCACGACGTGGGTCGCGACCACGTCTTCTTCCTGCACGTCTCGCTGGTTCCCTACCTCGCCCCGAGCGGTGAGCTGAAGACCAAGCCGACCCAGCACTCCGTGGCCGCGCTGCGCCAGGTCGGCATCCAGCCCGACGGGCTCGTGCTGCGCGCCGACCGGGTCATCCCCGAGGGCATCAAGCGCAAGATCTCGCTGATGTGCGACGTCGACACCGAGGCGTGCGCCGCCGCCGTCGATGCGCCGAGCATCTACGACATCCCCAAGGTGCTGCACGGGGAGGGCCTGGACGCCTACGTCATCCGCCGCCTGGGCCTGCCGTTCCGCGACGTCGACTGGCACGACTGGGACGAGCTGCTGCGCCGCGTGCACAACCCCGAGCACGAGGTCGAGATCGCCTTGGTGGGCAAGTACATCGACCTGCCCGACGCCTACCTGTCGGTGACCGAGGCCATGCGTGCCGGCGGCTTCCACCACGACGCCAAGGTCCATATCCGCTGGGTCGCCAGCGACGAGTGCCAGACCGAGTCGGGTGCTCAGACGGCGCTCGGCGGGGTCGACGCGGTACTCGTGCCCGGCGGCTTCGGCGTCCGCGGCATCGAGGGCAAGCTCGGCGCGCTGCGCTGGGCGCGCGAGCGCGGTGTGCCGACCCTGGGCATCTGCCTGGGCCTGCAGTGCATGGTCATCGAGTACGCCCGCACCGTCGCCGGCATCGCCGACGCCTCCTCCAGCGAGTTCGACCCGGGCACCGAGCACCCGGTCATCGCGACGATGGAGGAGCAGAAGGCGTTCGTCGAGGGCGCCGGTGACCTCGGCGGCACGATGCGCCTGGGCCTGTACCCCGCGGCGCTCGCCGAGGGGTCGGTCGTGGCCGAGACCTACGGCTCGACCAAGGTCGAGGAGCGGCACCGCCACCGCTACGAGGTCAACAACTCCTACCGCGAGCAGCTCGAGCAGGCGGGCCTGCGCTTCTCGGGCACCTCGCCGGACGGCACGCTGGTGGAGTTCGTCGAGCTGCCCGCCGACGTGCACCCGTACTACGTCTCCACCCAGGCGCACCCGGAGTTCCTCTCCCGCCCGGACAAGGCCCACCCCCTGTTCGCCGGCCTGGTCGGCGCGGCGATCGACCAGCAGCGCCAGGCCCGCCTCGTGGAGGTCGAGCGTCCCCGCGCCGACCTCGCCGAGGCAGAGCAGGCCGACCCGGTCGCGGCGCCGTGAGCCTCGACGCGCCGTCCCTGTCCGCCCACGAGCTTCGAGACCGGCTGGAGTCGCGGCCGGTCACCGAGCGCGAGGTGCTGCTCAAGGGCATGGTGTGGGACGTCGTGCGCGACACCGTCGACCTCGGCGAAGCCGGCACCGTGCGCCGGGAGTACGTCCTGCACCCCGGCGCCGTGGGCACTGTTGCGATGGACGACAAGGGCCGGATCCTGCTCGTCCAGCAGTACCGCCACCCCGTCGGCCACTACGACTGGGAGCTGCCTGCCGGGCTGCTCGACGTCGAGGGTGAGCCGCCGTGGGAGGCGGCCGCGCGCGAGCTCCACGAGGAGGCCGACCTGACGGCGGGAACCTGGAACGTCCTGGTCGACCACTTCGCCTCACCCGGCGGCCTGTCCGAGGTGCTGCGCCTGTTCCTGGCCCGTGACCTCGCCTCCGTGCCGCACGAAGAGCGGCACCAGCGCGAGGCCGAGGAGCGCGGGATGCCCGTGCGCTGGGTCGACCTCAACGAGGCGGTAGCCGCGGTCCTGACCGGCCGACTGCACAACCCCGCCGCGATCATCGGCATCCTCACCGCCTACGCGGCGCGGGAGCTCGACTGGGGCACGCTGCGGCCCTACGACGCCCCCTGGCCGGAGCACCCGGCATACCGCTGATCCGCTGCACTCGCACCTACCGCCGCCCCGGCCACCGGGGCGGCGGTCTGCGTTGCGGCCCGGCGCAGGCCCGTCTGGCGGCGGCGTGAGAGCAGGGCCGCGGCGGCGACCCCCGCGAGGAGCATCAGACCGCCGGCCAGCTCGGTGGCCGTGGGCACCTCGCCCAGCGCCACCCAGGCGGCGGCGATACCGGCCACGGGGACGAGCATCGTGAACGGGACGACCGCCGTGGCGGGGTGGCGCGCCAGCAGCGAGTTCCACAGGCCGTAGCCGAGCAGCGACGCCAGGTATGCCGTGAACGCGGCGCTGCCGAGCGCGCCCAGGTCCGGGTGGGTCATCGCGGCGGACACCGCGGCCGGGCCCTCGACCAGCAACGACAGGGCCACCAGGGGCACCGGCACGACCAGCCCGGACCACACCACCATCGACAGCCCCGAGGTCGGGCGGGCGTGCCGGGCGACGACGTTGCCGATGGCCCAGGAGGTGGCCGCGACCACGACGAGGAGCAGGGGCAGCAGCGGGGCGTGGGGGCCTCGCCCGACCGCGACGACGGCCAGCCCGGCGGCACCCACCAGGACGCCGAGCAGCTGGCCGCGGGTGGGTCGTTCGCGCAGGGCCACGCTGGAGAAGAGGACGGTGAGCAGGACCTGGCTTTGCAGCACCAGCGGGGTGAGCCCGGCCGGCATGCCGAGGTGCATGGCGACGTAGACGAGGGCGAACTGGCCCAGGCTCATGAACAGGCCGATGGTCACCACGAGCCGCCAGGGGACGGCGGGGCGGGGGACCAGGAACACCGCGGGGAAGCACACCAGCACGAAGCGAAGCGCGACGAACAGCAGCGGCGGCACACTGGCCAGACCGCGGTCGATGGCGATGAAGTTGACCTCCCAGACGACGGCGACAAGGGATGCGAGCGCGGCGTCGCGGGCGGGAAGCGTGGCGGAGGGCATGACACCACCGTGCCGCGTCGCACCATGAAGCACCAGCAAACGTTTCTTGGCCCGACGATGTAGCCTTGCTACATGATCGATGCGGTGGCGCTGCGCTCCCTCGTGGCGGTGGACCGGCTGGGATCCGTTGCGGCTGCGGCGGACTCGCTCGGCTACACCGCCAGCGCCGTGTCCCAGCAGGTCAAGCGGCTCGAGGCCCGGGCCGGGGTTGCCCTGCTGGAGAAGTACGGTCGCGGGGTGATGCTCACCGAGGCCGGCCGCCTGCTCGCGGCCTCGGCGCACGACCTGCTCGCCCAGATGGAGCGGCTGGAGTCCCAGCTGCAGTCGACCACGGGCCGGCCTGCCGGACGGATCCGGCTGGCGAGCTTCGCCACGGCGGCCCGGGGCGTGGTGGCGCCGGCACTCGCTGTGCTGCGGGCGTCCGCGCCCGAGCTCGAGGTCACGCTCAGCGAGGCCGAGCCGTGGGACGCGGTCAGCCTGGTCGCGACCGGGCAGGTCGACCTGGCCGTGGTGCACAACTGGGAGCCGCTGCCGCTGGCGATCCCGGACCACCTGACCTGCCGCCACCTCGGCTCGGACTACGCCGACGTGCTGGTGCACCGTGAGCACCCGCTGGCCGGGCGGGAGCGGGTGTCGGCCGCCGAGCTGGCCGGGGAGCGCTGGGTGAGCGTGGCGCCGGGGTCGATCTGCCACCAGTGGCTGACCAAGATGTTCCACGACATCGGCCGGGCCCCGCGGATCGAGCACTTCGCCGCTGAGTTCGCCTCCCACATCGCCCTCGTGGCGCAGGGGCTGGCGGTGGCGCTGGTGCCCCGGGTCGGGCGTGGCGAGCTGCCGGCAGGAGTGGTTGCGGTCCCGGTTGTGGACCCGGTGCCGACCCGCACGGTGACGGCGGTGTGGCGGCGCACGATGGGGGAGAGCCCTGCCCTGGCGGCGGTGGTCGAGGCCCTGGCGGACGCGCCCTCCTCGTTGGTCCGACCGAAGGGAGACCGGTCATGAGCGGTGCCTTCGGTGCGGGCGCGTCCGGTTCTAGCCCGTCGGGTTCTGGCACGTTCGGTTCTCGCACGTCCGGTGCCGACGCGTCCGCCGGCGGCACGTTCGGCGGTGGTACAGGGCGAGGCGGTGCGTCCACTCGCACCTGCCCCTGCGGGAGTGGTGCGGCGTATGCCGTGTGCTGCCAGCCGCTGCATGACGGGGAGCGCATGGCGCTCACTGCCGAGGAGCTGATGCGCTCGCGGTACGCCGCGTTCGCGGTGGGCGCGGGGGACTACCTCGCGCGGACCTGGCACCCCGCGCATCGGCCTGCGGACCTGGCGCTCGACCCGGACCTGACGTGGACGGGACTCGAGGTCCTCGATACGCGCGCCGGTGGTCCCGACGACGACCAGGGCGAGGTGGAGTTCCGGGCGTCGTGGCGGCAGGGTCGCGAACGCGGGGTGCTGCACGAGCGCAGCCGGTTTGGTCGGCGCGGTGGCCGGTGGGTCTACCTCGACGGCGACGTCCTCGGCTGAGCTGCCGGACGGCCCCCTGACCTCGCGCGGTCCGAGGTCACGCTGCGGTTCGCACGACCTCTGCCCGCGCGGTCCGGGGTCACGCTGCGGTTCGCGCGACCCCTACCCGCGCGGTCCGGCGTCACGCTGCGGTTCGGAGGACCCCTAGCCACGCGCTCCCCGGCGTCAGGCTGGGATGGGGGCGGACTCGGTGAAGGTGGCCCACCTGCTGTGCAGGATCTCGCCGGTGGGTCCGTCGTAGGGCCGGGCGGTCGGCACCCCGGCGTGCCCGGTCGCGGCGCCGTGTCCGCCGGGGTCGGCTGAGCTGCCCGGATCCGATGGGCTGCCCTGGTCTGTCGAGCCGACCGAATCGGGCGGGTTGCCCGGATCCGCCAAGCCGACCGAATCCGGCGGGCTGCCCGGTTCCGCCGATCCGAGCGAATCTGGTCGGCTGGATGGATCTGGTGAGTGGCCCGGGGCCGGTGGCCGGTAGGCGGGTGCCGGGCGGATCGGGTGGCCCCACCGGTTCGTGAAGGTCAGCCCGTCAGGCAGGTCGGCGTCGCCCTGGATGTCGTAGTCGCCCGCGTGGTGCCGGTCATGGTGGTGCGGGCAGAGGCTGACCAGGTTGGGGGTGTCGGTCGGGCCGCCGTCGGCCCAGTGGATGACGTGGTGGATCTTGACGACGGCCGTCGCCGCGCAGCCGGGGAAGCGGCAGCCGCGGTCGCGGTCCTCAAGAAGGCGCCGGGTGTGGTCGGGGACGATGCGCAGGGCCCGGCCGACGTTGACGGGGTGCCCCTCGGTGACCCAGAGCGGGCGCAGCGATCCCTCGCAGGTGAGCTTGTCGACCAGGTGCCGCGGGAGGGCAGGACGGCCGTTCAGCCAGGCCCCGTCGGTGTCGAGGTGGACCAGCACCCGGAACGCGTCGCGTCGACCAGGTGAGGGTGGGTTGGCCAGGGAGCGCTCGCAGACCTCGGCCAGGGCCGTGGCCCAGGTGACCTCCGGGTGCCCGGCGTGGAAGAGCGCGTCCCGGGCCTCCTTCAGGGCAGCCTCCACCAGGGCGCCGAGGTCGGGTGGGGCGGAGAACCGCAGCGTGAACCGGCCGTCGGCGTCGTAGCCCATCGCGAGGTCGGCCGGCTCCTCGACCCGGCGTTCCAGGGCGGCGGCCACCGTGGCGCCCGCGCTGTCAGTGCTGTCGCTCGGGTCGGTGCCGTTGCTGGAGTTGGTGCAGGTGCCCGACTCCCCGGCCGTCGGTGCGGGCTCGTCGGGGAAGGCGTAACGGGACAGCGTGCGCCGGAGCTGGGGCACCGTGGCGTTGACCGCGAGCTCAGTCACCGAGGCCTCCATCGGGGCCGGGGCATGCCTGGCCACGGTCGACACCTGGTCGAGTGAGAGCTGCCCGCCGGCGAAGGTGTCCATCAGGGTCGGTAGCTCGGCCTCGCGCCGCGCCAGGGCGACGACCTCGCGCGCCCGCGAAGGGGACAGCCCGGCCCGCAGGACCAGCCAGTGCTCGGGGGAGCGCACCCCGTCGCCGGCCCACCCCTCTGCGGTGAGGGCACCGGCGACCAGCCTCACCAGCCGGGCATGCAGCTGGTTCAACCCGCCACACACCTCTGCCAGCTCGATGTCGAGCGCCGTGTCCAGACCGTCCATGCCAACCCCCTGTTCATATAGTACAGGTGTTCGAATCGATGGACAAGGCCCCAGTCTTCGCGCCCGTGTTCCCGGTCCTGCAGGCAGGCTTCGGAGCGGATGCGGACCATTGCGGACGGTCGCGGGCCGACCCGGTTCGGAGGTGTGCGAAGCCGCGCCGGTGAGGGGGCACGGCAGCCCACTGCCCGGCATACCTCGGGTAGGGGCGCTTCGCAGCAGGCCTGGTGAGGAGGGGGCGCGAGCCGGGCACGCGGCATACCGTGGGGGAGGCGAGAGGGGGACTGGCGATGGTGACGAAGGAGGACGTCCGGCGCGTCGCGCTGGCGCTGCCTGGGGCGACAGAGGAGGCCGGCTTCACCTTCCGGGTGGCCGGGAAGCAGTTCGTCTGGCTGTGGCGCGAGCGGGTCGACCCCAGGAAGCCCAAGGTGCCCAACCCTGGGGTGGTCGTGGTGCGGGTCGCCGACCTGGGGGAGAAGCAGGCGCTGCTCGCCTCGGACCCGGCGACGTTCTTCACCACCGACCACTACGACGGCTACAAGGCCGTGCTCGTGCGTCTCGACGCGGTCGACGGGCAGGTGCTGGCCGAGGTGGTCACCGACTCGTGGCGCACGCAGGCGCCGAAGCACCTGCTCAGCGAGGTCGACGGCGGATAACCGGTTCGGGGTGGGGGCACCGAAGTCCGTAGGATGGGCGGGCATCCCGCACACCCTCTAGCTAAGGACATCACCGTGCTTCGCAGTCACGAGGCCGGCACGCTGCGTGCCGACCACGCCGGTCAGACCGTCACGCTCACGGGCTGGGTCGCCCGTCGGCGCGATCACGGCGGCGTGGCGTTCCTCGATCTGCGCGACGCGTCCGGCGTCTCGCAGGTGGTCGTGCGGGACGAGGTCCTGGCTGAGGCCGAGGCGCACCACCTGCGCAACGAGTTCGTCGTCAAGGTGACCGGCGAGGTCCGTCCGCGACCCGAGGGCAACGCGAACCCCGACCTGCCGACCGGCGAGATCGAGGTCGTCGCCTCCACCGTCGAGGTGCTCAGCGAGTCCGCGCCGCTGCCGTTCCAGATCGACGAGCGCGTCACCGTCGGTGAGGAGGCCCGCCTCAAGCACCGCTACCTCGACCTGCGCCGCCCCGGCCCCGGCGCCGCGATCCGCCTGCGCAGCAAGGTCAACCAGGCCGCCCGCACGGTCCTGGCCGAGCGCGACTTCGTCGAGATCGAGACCCCGACCCTGACCCGGTCGACGCCCGAGGGCGCCCGTGACTTCCTGGTGCCGGCCCGGCTGCAGCCCGGCAGCTGGTACGCCCTGCCGCAGAGCCCTCAGCTGTTCAAGCAGCTGCTGATGGTGGCCGGCATGGAGCGCTACTTCCAGATCGCCCGCTGCTATCGCGACGAGGACTTCCGCGCCGACCGGCAGCCGGAGTTCACCCAGCTCGACATCGAGATGAGCTTCATCGACCAAGACGACATCATCGCGTTGGGCGAAGACATCGTGGCCGCGCTCTGGCGCGAGATCCTGGCCTACGAGATACCGCTGCCGATCGCT
>NZ_JBTCWL010000059.1:0-25313 GCF_054325275.1 Oryzihumus sp. | reverse complement strand
GACCGCGACCGGCGAACCGCGTCAGCAGGGCCTGGCCCGGGACTCCGCGGGCCAGGTCGTGGCCTGGTGGTGGACCGGCCCGCGGCCGGACAGCGCCCGCCTGCCGGTGGACCTCTACGTGCACCCCGGGCTGGACGAGCCGGACGGCGACGTGATCGCCGCCGTGGCGTGGGCGCAGGTCACCGCCTGGGGCAGGGAGCGGTATGCCGGATGGTCCGGCGAGGTGCCCCTGCTGGACACCGGGTCGGTCCAGGGCGACACGGTCCACGAGCGCCGCCTGGCGGCGGCCGGCTTCGAGCAGGTGCGCACGTTCTGGCGGATGAGCGGGGAGGTGCCGCCGTCACCGCGACCGGCGCCGCCGGTGCCCGGCCTGGTGGTCCGGACGGTGCGCCGCGACGACGAGGCCGACACCCGGCTGGTGCACCGGCTCAAGGAGGAGAGCTTCGCCGAGCACTGGGGCACGGAGCCGGAGGCCTACGAGGCGTTCATGGGCCGCTGGCGCGGCAGTGCCGGGTTCGACCCGAGCCTGTGGTTCGTGGCCGAGCTGGACGGAGAGCCGGCGGCGGTGATGCTCGCCAGCCGGCGCATGGCGAACGAGGACGCGCTCTACATCCAGAGCCTCGGCACGCTGGCGCCAGCCCGTAGGCGTGGCGTGGCCTCGGCGCTGCTGCACCACGCCTACGAGGTGGCCCGAGGTGAGGGCTACGCGCGGGTCCGGCTCGGGGTCGACAGCGACAACCCGACCGGCGCGCCCGGGGTCTACCGCCGGGCCGGCCTGGAGACGATCTTCGCCATGCACGCCTGGCACAAGTCCCTGACCTGACCGGTCCGGACACGCCCCAGCCCGCGTCTCGACCCGGGATCGGGTGCGAAACGCGGGCTGGGAGGTGTCCGGAGGTGGGACCGGGGACTCAGCGGGGCGCCATACGGGCCTTGAGCGTCTCGCGCTTGTCCTCGAATCGCAGGGCCTGCTTCTCCAGGCCCTCCATGAACTCGGCGAGCTCGGTGCGCGCCTTCTCGCCCTCGGCGGACAGGCCCTCCATCTCGAAGACCTTCCAGAAGCGCAGCACCGGCATGACCACGTCGTCACGGTGCTGGCGCAGGTCGTAGATGCCGGCGACGGCCATCTCGACCGCCTTGCGCTGGAAGCCGGGCATCTCGGTGCCGGGCATCTGGAAACCCTTCACGACCTCGAGGATCGCCTGCATCGTCTGGTCCGGCGCGATCTGCAGGGCCGCGTTGAGCAGGTTGCGGTAGAAGATCATGTGCAGGTTCTCGTCCGCGGCGATCCGGGCGAGCAGCTGCTCGGCCATCGGGTCGTTGGTGAACTTGCCGGTGTTGCGGTGCGAGACCCGCGTGGCCAGCTCCTGGAAGGAGACATACGCCAGCGAGTGCAGCAGCTCACCGGAGTGGGCCGACTCGTAGCCCTGGGACATGTGCTGCATCCGGAACCGCTCCAGCGCGACCGGGTCGACCATGCGCTTGACCAGCATGAAGTCGCGCATCGCGATGCCGTGCCGGCCCTCCTCGGCGGTCCAGCGGTGCACCCAGTCGCCCCACGCGTCGTCGCGGCCGAAGATCAGCGCGATCTCGTGGTGGTAGCTGGGCAGGTTGTCCTCGGTGAGCAGGTTGACGATGAGCGCCGAGCGGGCGACGTCAGGGATGTCGGCGTCGTCCTCGCTCCACGGCTCACCGCCCATGAGCCCGTCGAAGTTGCGCCCCTCGCTCCACGGCACGTAGTCGTGGGGGAACCACTCCTTGGCGACCTTGGTGTGCCGGTTGAGCTCGCCCTCGACCACCTGGTCGAGCTCGCGGAGCAGGTCGGTCTGGGTCCAGACGCGGGTCATGGGGGTTCCTTCCGCAGATTACTTACGCTCTCGTAGGTTACGGGAGCGTAAGTAATCGGCCAACCCCCTCAGCTCCTGCGCCGGCTCAGGCGCTCGCCGCCATGACGGGTGCGGGGGCGACCATGAACGTGACGGTGCTGACCGGGGCGTAGCCCAGGGACGTGAACAGGGGCCTCCCGCCGGGCGGCGCGAGCGTGACCACCGCGGAGCTACCTCGCCGGGCGGCGAGCTCCTCGGCCGCGTGCGCCAGCCGCCGGCCCAGGCCCCGACCGCGCCAGGCCCGGCGCACCGCGAGGAAGCCCAGCTCGCTGACGTCGTCGGCCCCGAGCACGGCGACCGCGCCGACCGGCTGGCCGCCCACGCGGGCGACCAGGGCCGGCTCGTCGGGGCGGACCGCCAGGCCGGCCAGGACCGGCTCCAGCGCCGGGTCCATGGCGAACACCTCGATCAGGGTCCGGGCCCACTCACGTGCGGCTGTTGGCCGCCGCACCACCTCGATCCGGTATCCCGCGCCCGTCACCTTCCGGGGCACCAGGTCGCGCCACATGGCCGTCGCCTCGCCGGCGGCGACCAGGCCCCGGTGCGCGAGCTGCTCGACCAGCACCGGCCCGCCGAGGTGGGCCCACGCGTTGAAGCTCCACGGCACGTCGTAGGTCGAGACGATGGCCAGGCAGGCGTCGAGCTGGCGCTCGTCCTGCAGGGTGTTGAACGCCCGCGCGTCGAAGGCGAACACGCCGTTCATCGAGCGCAGGGTCGTCCGGCTCCCGGTGAGCAGGGCCGGCCCGAGGTGGTGCACCTCGCCGCCGGGCAGGGACGCGACCGTGCGCGCATGAGCGTCCGCGAGGGCCCGGTCCAGCCGCGCCGTCCGGGTCCTGGGAGCGCTCTGCTCCACCGGTGGGCCGGTCATGTCACGAGGCTAGGGAAGGCCCCGCCTGCGGGGGTCCGTCACGGGGGTGAGCGGCGGACGCTGCAAACGGGCTAAGCGGCACCACCCGGCCGGGCCCCACCCCGCGTGGCCGCACGACGGCGGGGCGCCGCGGTCACACCGTCAGCAGCACCTTGCCGATGTGCGTGCCGGCGTCGAGCTCGCGGTGGGCGTCCGGCGCCTGCGCCAGCGGGAAGGTGCGGTGCACGACCGGCTTGACGCGGCCGGCCTCGACGAGCGGCCACACGTGCTCGCGCACGGCGGCCACGATGGCGGCCTTCTCCTCCACGGGCCGCGCGCGCAGGCCGGTGGAGATGACCGCGGCCCGCTTGCGCATCAGCACCGACAGGTCGAGCTCGGCCTTGACGCCGCCCTGGAAGCCGATGATGACCAGCCGGCCGTTCGTGGCCAGGGCCTGGACGTTGCGGGCGAGGTACTTCGCGCCCATGTTGTCCAGGATGACGTCGGCGCCGTGCCCGGCGGTGGCCCGGTCGAGCTCCTCGACGAAGTCCTGGTCCTTGTAGTTGACGAGGATCTCGGCGCCGAGGGCCTGGCAGGCCTCGAGCTTGTCGGAGGACCCGGCGGTCACGGCCACGTGCGCGCCAATCTCGCGGGCGAGCTGGATGGCCATGGTGCCGATCCCACTGGAGCCGCCGTGGACGAGCAGCGTCTGGCCGGGCAGCAGGTTGGCGGTCATGAAGACGTTGGACCACACGGTGCACACGACCTCCGGCAGCGCCGCGGCCTCCACCAGGCTGACCCCGGACGGCACCGGCAGCAGCTGGCCGGACGGCACCGCCACCTTCTCGGCGTAGCCGCCACCCGCCAGCAGGGCGCACACCTGGTCGCCCACGGACCAGCCGGTGACCTCGCTGCCCACCGCGGCGACGGTGCCGCTGACCTCGAGCCCGGGGTACTCCGGCGCCCCGGGCGGCGGCGGGTAGACCCCGATCCGCTGCTGCAGGTCGGCGCGGTTGACGCCCGCCGCCGCCACCTCGACCAGCACCTCGCCGGGGCCGGGCTCGGGGTCGGGGACGTCAGCGAGGACGAGCGCGTCGGGGCCGCCGGGCGTGGGGATCGTGATCGCCTTCATGCCCCGACGATATGGCGTGCCCGGGCGAGCGCCTCGGGGGTGTCCACGTCGAGCGTGCGCGGGGCCGGCAGCTCGAGCGTGGTGGTGCGCAGGCGGTCGAGCACGGCCATGAGCCGTGCGCCGGCCGGGTCCTCGGGCAGGGCCGTCAGCAGCGCGCCGGTCCGGTATGCCGCGAGCAGCGGCTGCGCCCGCCCCGTCCCGTCGGTGCCGACCACCGCGTCGTCCTCCGGCGAGTCCTCGAGCGCGGCGGCCAGGTCCGCGGCGGCCGGGCCGGCGAACGGCATGTCGCCGGCGACGACGACGCAGGTCGAGGTGGCCACCTGGGGCAGGCCGGCGGCGAGGGCGGCCACCGGCCCTCCGCCCGGCGGCTCCTCGCGGGCCCAGCGGACGGGACGGCAGGTCGGACGTTCCTCGCCGACGCAGAGCACCGGCCACCCGTCGGGCAGGGCGGCGAGCAGGTGGTCCAGCACCGTGCTCGCGCCCAGCGGCTCGCGGGTCTTGTCCCGTCCGCCGAGCCGGCGGGAGGTGCCACCACAGGTGACGAGCGCGGTGGCCGCGGGTCCTGGGGTGCCGGTCATGGGTTCATCGTGCCCCGGAGCGGTCGTGGGTCGCGTCAGCCGGCGGCGTTGGGCTCCAGCGCCGGGCAGGCCTGCCCGATCGCCGGCGCCAGCCGCTCGAAGTGCCACCACTCGTTGACGTAGCGCCGGCACAGGCCCCACTTCACGCCGTTGACCTCCAGCCACCGGGCGCCGGACCGGGGACCGATGTCGACCGCCTCACCCGTGACGTGGCGGGACTCCGATGGCGGCAGCACCCACTGGCGGGCCTTGGCCACCGAGCCGTACTGGCGGACGGCTGCGTCGAACAACCGCTGCTGCTCGGCCCGGCTGCGCCGCCCTGAGGTCACCGTGAGCGTGACCCCGGCTGCCCGGGCGGCCCGCTCGGCCTTGTCCAGCGACCGGGCGAGCGGGGCGGACAGCCCGCTCGGCGACGTCGACGCAGGAGTGGCAGCGGTGGAGGACGACGTGGGCAGCCTGGCCGGCTGCACCTCGGCCGCCCGCGCCGCGCCGCCGCTCACCGGGGCCGCGTCCTGGTCGACCCGGGGCCGGGCGCTGTGGCGGGCCGCCGTCGGTGCCGGCTCGTCGCCCATCAGCGAGGTCGTGGTGGCGCAGACCAGGCCGACCGCGGCCAGCAGGGTCAGCGACGCCGTGGCGAGCACCCCGCGGCGCAGCCGCCACGGTGAGCCCACGACGTAGGTGACATCTCCCTGGGGACGCGTGTCCCCGTCCCGCTCCTCGGGGGGACGGATCTCGCCGTCCCACCACAACGTCGGTCCGCCATCGCGGTTCACGCCCTACCCCCGAAACCCCTCAGAACCGCCCCCCGGCGGTGTCTCCCCGAAGGCAAACCGTAGGACCCGGGCCGGGCGGGGTCAACGAGAACAGAGCGGTTGCCCGGACGAACCGGGCATCTCAGGACAGCGTCGACGTGGCGGTTCCTGCGGCGCTGCGCCCACCGATCCGGCGGGAGAGCTCGCTGGCCACGCGGGTGACCTGCCGGGCCATCGCCGCCCGCTCGGGGCCGTCCACCTCCGCGGCGGGGAAGGTCACGGCCACGCCGGCCACCGGGTGCCCGCTGTGGTCGAGGACGGCCGAGGCGACCGAGGCGAAGTGGGGGGTCACCGACCCGTCCTCGGCGGCGAACCCGGCGCGCCTGACCTCGGCCAGCTCCCGGCGCAGCGCCGGGAGCGACCCCGGGCCGACCCCGTGCCGCTGCACGAACGCGTCGCGGGAGGGGAACAGGGCGCGCACCTGCGCCGGGGGCAGCGCGGCCAGCATGGCCAGGCCGCTCGCCGTGAGGGTCGCCGGCAGGCGCACCCCGACGTCGGTCACCAGGGGGGGACGGCCCGGCGCGCGCTCCTCGATGACGTAGAGCACGTCCCGCCCGTGCAGCACGGCCAGGTGGGCGTTGTGGGTGGTGGCGTCGACCAGCCGGGCCAGCAGCGGCCGGGCGACCCGGGCCAGGGGCGCCTGGCGGGAGTAGGCCGAGCCGAGCTCGAACGCCGCGACGCCCAGGCCCCAGCGGCGCTCCTCGGGCAGGTGCACCACGAAGCCCTCCCGGCGCAGGACCGCCAGCAGGTGGTAGACGCTCGAGCGGGGCAGGTCCAGGTCGCGGGCAATGGCCGCGGCCGGTACGGGTGCGGTGTGCCGCGCCAGCAGCTTGAGCACCGCGAGCGCCTGCGCGGCGGCGGGAGCGTTCGGCACGGCATACAGGATCCCAGAGATGTCTCGGATCCGAGACAGAACCCGGCCCGCAGAGGATGTCGGCCCCCGGCGGCACGGGTGGAATGGGCGCATGAGCACCGAGATCGCCGCGCGACCCGCCGAGCAGGTCGCCACCGTCACCGTCGGCCTGGGGCCGGTGTCGTTCGAGGACGTCGTCGCCGTCGCGCGCCACGACGCCCGGGTCGAGCTGTCAAGCGAGTCGCTGGAGGAGGTCCGCCGCACGCGCACGGTCATCGAGGACCTCGCCGACGACGTCGAGCCGCACTACGGCGTCTCCACCGGCTTCGGCGCCCTGGCCACGCGGCACATCCCGGCCGACCTGCGCGCCCAGCTCCAGCGCAGCCTCGTGCGCAGCCACGCCGCGGGCTCCGGCGCCGAGGTGGAGCGGGAGGTCGTGCGCGCGCTGATGCTGTTGCGCCTGTCCACCCTCGCCACGGGCCGCACGGGCGTGCGCGAGGAGGTGGCCACGACCTACGCCGCGCTGCTCAACGCCGGCATCACCCCCGTGGTGCACGAGTACGGCAGCCTCGGCTGCTCCGGCGACCTCGCCCCGCTGGCGCACTGTGCGCTCGCGCTCATGGGGGAGGGCACCGTCCGCGACGGCTCCGGCCACCTGCGCGATGCCGCGGACGCCCTGACGGCGGCCGGTATCGCGCCGGTCGCCCTGCGCGAGAAGGAGGGCCTGGCCCTGATCAACGGCACCGACGGCATGCTCGGGATGCTGGTGCTCGCGATCACCGACCTGCGCATGCTGCTGACCACCGCCGACATCACCGCGGCGATGAGCGTCGAGGCACTGCTGGGCACCGACGCGGTCTTCGCCGCCGACCTCCAGGCGCTGCGCCCGCACCCGGGCCAGGCCGCCTCGGCCGCCAACCTGCGGGCCGTCCTCGAGGGCAGCCCGATCATGGAGAGCCACCGCGGCCCGGAGTGCACCCGTGTGCAGGACGCCTACTCGCTGCGCTGCGCCCCCCAGGTCGCCGGCGGGGCCCGCGACACGGTCGACCACGCCGCCGTGGTCGCCGGGCGCGAGCTCGCCGCCGCCGTGGACAACCCCGTCGTCACCCTCGACGGCCGGGTGGAGTCCAACGGCAACTTCCACGGGGCGCCGGTCGCCTACGTCCTGGACTTCCTGGCCATCGTCGCCGCCGACCTGGCCAGCATGTCCGAGCGTCGCACCGACCGGTTCCTCGACGTCTCGCGCAACCATGGCCTGCACGCGTTCCTCGCCGACGACCCGGGCGTGGACAGCGGGCACATGATCGCGCAGTACACCCAGGCCGCGATCGTCTCGGAGATGAAGCGGCTCGCCGCCCCCGCCAGCGTCGACTCGATCCCGAGCTCGGCGATGCAGGAGGACCACGTCTCGATGGGCTGGTCCGGTGCCCGCAAGCTGCGCCGCGCGGTCGACGGGCTGACCCGCGTCCTCGCGATCGAGCTGCTCACCGCAGCCCGCGGCATCGACCTGCGCGCCCCGCTGGAGCCCGCCGCGGCCACCGGCGCCGTGCTGGCCGCGCTGCGCGAGGTCGCCCCCGGCCCGGGCCGGGACCGCTTCCTCGCCCCCGAGATCGAGTACGCCGTCGAGCTCGTCGCGACCGGCGCCGCCGTGCGCGCGGCCGAGTCCGTCACCGGCCCCCTGAACTGACCACGCGGCATACCCGCTGCTGACCAAGGAGACTGCAATGGAAGGCGCCCGTCCCGTCCGTGCCGCACGCGGCACCACCCTCACCGCGAAGTCGTGGCAGACCGAGGCCCCGCTGCGGATGCTCATGAACAACCTCGACCCCGAGGTGGCCGAGCGGCCGGACGACCTCGTCGTCTACGGCGGCACGGGCCGTGCCGCGCGGGACTGGCGCAGCTTCGACGCCATGGTCCGCACGCTGACCACGCTGGAGAAGGACGAGACGATGCTCGTCCAGTCCGGCCGCCCGGTGGGCGTCATGCGCACCCACGAGTGGGCGCCGCGGGTGATCCTGGCCAACTCCAACCTCGTCGGTGACTGGGCGAACTGGCCTGAGTTCCGCCGGCTGGAGCACCTGGGGCTGACGATGTACGGCCAGATGACGGCCGGGTCATGGATCTACATCGGCACCCAGGGCATCCTCCAGGGCACCTACGAGACCTTTGCGGCCGTGGCGGCGAAGCGGTTCAACGGCACCCTCGCCGGCACGCTGACCCTGACCGGCGGCTGCGGCGGCATGGGCGGGGCCCAGCCGCTGGCGGTCACCCTCAACGGCGGCGTCTGCCTCGTCGTGGACGTCGACGAGTCACGGCTGCGCCGCCGGGTCGAGCACCGCTACCTCGACGAGGTGGCGCCCTCCCTCGACGCCGCCGTGGAGACCGCGCTGCAGGCCAGGGCGGACAAGCGGGCGCTCTCGATCGGCATCGTCGGCAACTGCGCCACCGTCTTCCCCGAGCTGCTGCGCCGCGGCGTCGACATCGACATCGTCACCGACCAGACCAGCGCCCACGACCCGCTGTCCTACCTGCCCGAGGGCCTCTCGGTGGAGGACTGGCACGACTACGCCGAGGCAAAGCCCGAGGAGTTCACCGACCGGGCCCGGGCCTCCATGGCCAGGCACGTCGAGGCGATGGTCGGCTTCATGGACGCCGGCGCCGAGGTCTTCGACTACGGCAACTCGATCCGCGACGAGGCCCGGCTCGGCGGCTACGACCGGGCGTTCGCCTTCCCCGGCTTCGTGCCGGCCTACATCCGGCCGCTGTTCTGCGAGGGCAAGGGCCCGTTCCGCTGGGCGGCCCTGTCGGGCAACCCCAAGGACATCGCGGCCACCGACAAGGCGGTGCTCGACCTCTTCCCGGACAACGACCACCTGCACCGGTGGATCAGGGCGGCCGGCGAGCGGGTGGCGTTCCAGGGCCTGCCCGCGCGGATCTGCTGGCTCGGCTACGGCGAGCGCGACAAGGCCGGCCTGCGGTTCAACGAGATGGTGGCCTCCGGAGAGCTCGAGGCGCCGATCGTCATCGGCCGCGACCACCTCGACTGCGGCTCGGTCGCCTCGCCCTACCGTGAGACCGAGTCGATGCTCGACGGCTCCGACGCCATCGCCGACTGGCCGCTGCTCAACGCCATGATCAACACCGCCTCCGGCGCCTCGTGGGTCTCCATCCACCACGGCGGCGGGGTCGGCATCGGCCGGTCCATCCACGCCGGGCAGGTGTCCCTGGCCGACGGGACCGCACTCGCGGCGGAGAAGCTGGCCCGGGTGCTGACCAACGACCCCGGCATGGGCGTCATCCGGCACGTCGACGCCGGCTACGACCTCGCCGAGCAGGTCGCGGCCGAGCGCGGGGTCAGGGTGCCGATGCGAGAGGGTCAGTGACGTCGGCGACCTGCGCGTCCAGCACCCGGATGACGTCGCTGCCGTCGGCGGTGAACGCCACCCCGTGGGCGCCCGCGCCGAGCGAGATGGTCCGGCCCTCGACGGTCGCGTCGGCCACCACGGGCCACGCGCGGGTCGAGCCGAACGGGGTGATGGTGCCGCGCTCGTAGCCGGTGACCTCCTTCGCCACCGCCGCGTCGGGCATCGAGAGCCGGTTGACGCCGAGCAGCGCGCGCAGCTTGGGCCAGGAGATCTCGCGGTCGCCGGGCACGAGGACGAAGAGGTAGTCGTCCTCGGCCCGGCGCACCACGAGGGTCTTGATGATGTCGCCCGGCTGCACCCCGCGGGCCGCGGCGGCCTCCGCCAGGCTGCCGACCCGACCGTGCCGGGTGATGGTGTGCGCGATACCGGTGGCCTCGATCGCCGCCGTGGCCCGTTCCTCAGACATGACTCCCACCCTAGGTTGATGACATGACGTTCGACGGCATGTGGGCCGAGCTCCTCCCCGTCGGCCGGGACCCGCAGACCGGCGGCTACCGCCGGTTCGCGTGGACCCGCACCGACCACGACCTGCGCGAGTGGTTCGCCGCGGAGGCCTCCTCGCGCGGGCTGGACCTGACGGTCGACCGTGCCGGCAACCAGTGGGCGTGGTGGGGCGACCCCGATGCACAGGGGCCCGGCCTGGTGCTCGGGTCGCACCTGGACTCCGTCCCCGACGGCGGCGCGTATGACGGGCCGCTCGGTGTCGTGACCGCGCTCGCCACCGTGGAGGCCTTGCAGCGTCAGGGTTTCCGCCCCTCCCGGCCGATCGGCGTGGTGAACTTCGTCGACGAGGAGGGCGCGCGCTTCGGCATCGCCTGCGCCGGCTCGCGGATCATCACCGGCGTGCTGGACGCGGACCGGGCCCGCGGGCTGCGCGATGGCGACGGCCGCACCCTGGCCGAGGCCATGACCACCGCCGGGCGCGACCCGCGCGCCCTGGGCCGCGACGAGGAGACCCTGCGCCGGGTGGGCACGTTCGTCGAGCTGCACGTCGAGCAGGGCCGCGGGCTGGCCGACCTCGACCGGGCGGTCGCGGTCGGCTCGACGATCTGGCCGCACGGGCGCTGGCGCCTGGACCTGGCCGGGGAGGCCAACCACGCCGGCACCACCCGGCTGGAGGACCGGCACGACCCGATGCTGTCCCTGGCCGCGGCGATCACCGCCGCGCGGGACGCTGCCAGCGGTCAGGGCTGCGTCGCCACGGTCGGCAAGGTGCGCGTGGAACCCAACGGAGTCAACGCGATCCCGTCCCACGTCACGGCGTGGCTGGACGCCCGCGGACCGGCCGAGCGCGGCGTGCGCGCGGTCGTGGAGGAGGTCGCCGAGCGCGCCGGTGTGCGTCCGGTGGAGGAGTCGTGGACCGGGCCGACCCCGTTCGACCCGGCGCTGGCGGCGCGGCTGGCGGCCCTGCTCGGCGACGCGCCGGTCCTGGCCACCGGGGCAGGGCACGACGCCGGGATCCTGGCCTCCGCCGGGGTGCCGACCGCGATGCTGTTCGTGCGCAACCCCACCGGGGTCTCGCACTCCCCGGCCGAGCACGCCGAGCACGCCGACTGCCTCGCCGGCGTCGAGGCCCTCACCGCCGTCGCGCGCGAGCTGGCCTCATGAGCGGTGCGGGAGGCGCTCGTCGCTGGCACGCGGCATACGCGCTGCTGCCCACCGGGCTCGCCCGGGAGGTGACCTTCGAGGTCACCGACGGCCGGTTCACGTCCGTGACGCCGGGCAGCCCGGTCGGGGACGCCGCGCTGCTGCCCGGGGTGGTGCTGCCCGGGTTGGCCAACGCGCACAGCCACGCCTTCCACCGGGCGCTGCGGGGACGCACCCATGCCGGCGGCGGCACCTTCTGGACGTGGCGCGAGGGCATGTATGCCGTTGCGGCGCAGCTGGACCCGGACTCCTACCTCGCGCTGGCGCGGGCGACGTACGCCGAGATGGCGCTGGCCGGGATCACCTGCGTCGGTGAGTTCCACTACCTGCACCACGGGCCCGGCGGCGTGCCCTACGCCGACCCGAACGCGATGGGGGAGGCGTTGCGGCAGGCCGCAGCCGAGGCCGGGATCCGGCTGACCCTGCTGGACGCGTGCTACCTCGCCGGCGGGCTGACCGCCGACGGGCACCTGCCGCTCGGGGCGGAGCAGCTGCGCTTCGGCGACGGGACCGTGGAGCGGTGGGCGGCCCGGCTGTCGGCGCTGAGGCCCTCGGACGGCATGCGCCGCGGCGCCGCGATCCACTCGGTGCGCGCCGTGCCCCGTGAGGCCCTGGCCCCGGTCGCCGAGGCCGCCCGGGGGCTGGCCCCCGCCGCTGGTCCGCTGCACGTGCACCTGTCGGAGCAGCCCGTGGAGAACGAGGCGTGCCAAGGGTTCTACGGCCTCACGCCGACCGCGTTGCTCGATGCGGAGGACGTGCTTGGCCCGCGGACCACGGCGGTGCACGCCACCCACCTGACGACCGGCGATATCGCCGCGCTCGGACGCACCCGCACCACGGCCTGCTTCTGCCCGACGACCGAGCGCGACCTCGCCGATGGCATCGGCCCGGCGCGGGCCCTGCGCGACGCCGGGGCGCCCCTGTCGCTGGGCTCGGACCAGCACGCCCTCATCGACCTGCTCGAGGAGGCCCGGGCGCTGGAGATGCACGAGCGGCTGGACTCGTTGCAGCGCGGGCGGTTCCGGCCGGCCGAGCTGCTCGCCGCCGCGACGGCCCACGGCAGCCTGGGCTGGGAGGACGCCGGCCGGCTCGAGGCCGGAGCCCGCGCCGACCTCGTGGCGGTGCGCCTGGACAGCCCGCGCACCGCGGGCATCGACCCGGCGCAGGTGCTGCTGGCCGCCACCGCCGCCGACGTGGACACCGTCCTCGTCGACGGCCGGGTCGTGGTCGAGTCCGGCCTGCACCGGCTCGGGGACGTGGGAGCGTTGCTGCGCAAGGCGATCGAACCCCTGTGGGAGGACATGTGAGCACCACGCTGGTCACCGGCATCGGCGAGCTGGCCACGGGTGACCCGGCACTCGGTGACGGCTCCGCCCTGGGGCTGCTGACCGACGCCGCCGTGGTCGTCGACGGCGACCACGTCGCCTGGGTCGGGCCGGCGCGGCAGGCCCCGGACGCCGACCACCGCCGCGACCTGGGCGGCCGGGCGGTCGTGTCCGGCTTCGTCGACTCCCACTCCCACCTGGTCTTCGCCGGGGACCGGGCCGCCGAGTTCGCGGCCCGGATGTCCGGAACGCCCTACGACGGCGGCGGCATCGCCACCTCGGTCGCCGCCACCCGGGCCGCCACCGACGAGGAGCTGCGCGGCCTGCTCGCCGCCCGGGTCGCCGAGATGCGCGCCCAGGGGACGACGACCGTGGAGGTCAAGAGCGGCTACGGCCTCACCGTCGAGGACGAGGCCCGCGCGCTGCGACTGGCCCGCGAGGTCACCGCCGAGACCACGTTCCTCGGCGCGCACGTCGTCCCCGCGGAGTACGCCGACCGGCGCGAGGACTACGTCGCCCTGGTCACCGGCCCGATGCTCCAGGCCTGCGCGCCGCACGCCCGCTGGGTCGACGTCTTCTGCGAGCCGCACAGCGCCCACGCCTTCACCGGCGACGAGGCGCGCGAAGTGCTGATGGCCGGGCGGGCCGCCGGGCTGGAGCTGCGGGTGCACGGCAACCAGCTCGGCCACGGGCCGGGCGTGCAGCTCGCCGTCGAGCTCGGCGCCGCCAGCGTCGACCACTGCACCTACCTGACGGACACCGACGTCGACGCGCTGGCCGGCTCCGCCACCGTGGCGACGCTGCTGCCCGGGGTGGAGTTCTCCACCCGCTCCCCGTGGCCGGACGCCCGGCGGCTGCTCGACGCCGGGGTGAGCCTCGCGTTGGCGACCGACTGCAACCCCGGCACCTGCTACAGCTCCTCGGTGCCCTTCATGCTCGCCCTCTCCGTGCGCGAGATGGGCCTGACCCCGGCCGAGGCACTCCTCGCCGCCACCGCCGGCAGCGCCAGAGCGTTGCGGCGCAACGACATCGGGCGGGTCACCGTGGGAAGCCGCGCCGACCTCACCGTGCTGGATGCGCCGTCCTACCTGCACCTGGTCTACCGCCCCGGGGTCCCGCTGGCCCGCGCCCTCGACCTGGGCTGAGGCTCAGGCCGGGACGAGCCAGGCGGTGGTGTCCGGCGGCAGGGTCCCGTCGCCGGGCAGGTCGTCACTGGCCAGCAGCACCTCGGCGCCGCCCGGCAGGGCGACCGGCTGCTCCCCGGTGTTGGCCAGCACCACGAGGTCGCCGTTGCCCAGGGCCACCACGTCCTCGGGCGCGTCGAGCCACCTCAGGTCGCCGCGGCCGAGATGACGCCCGCGGCGCAGTCGCAGCGCCGCGCGATACAGCTCGTAGGTCGAGCCGGGCACGCCACGCTGCGCGTCCACGGCATACCTGGCCCACTCCCGCGGCTGCGGCAGCCAGCTGCGCCCGGAGGCCGAGAAGCCGTACGACGGTCCGCCGGCCTCCCAGGGGATGGGCACGCGGGCGCCGTCCCGGCCCTTCTCGGTGCCGCCGGTCCGGACGAACGTCGGGTCCTGGCGGGCCTCGTCGGGCAGGGTGGTGTGCTCGGGCAGGCCGAGCTCCTCGCCCTGGTAGAGGTAGGCCGCGCCCGGCAGCGCCAGCATCAGCAGCGTCGCCGCGCGGGCCCGGCGCAGCCCGGCCGGGCCGTCCGGCTGCGGGTCGTCGGCGCCGATGCCGGTCATCCGGCCGCCTCGGGCGGGGGTGCCGAGGCGGCTGGCGTGCCGCACGACGTCGTGGTTGGACAGCACCCAGGTGGTGGGCGCCCCGACCGCGTCGTTGGCGCGCAGCGACTCCGCGACCGTCTGCCGCAGGTCCGCCGCCCGCCACGGCGTCAGCAGGTAGGCGAAGTTGAACGCCTGGTGCATCTCGTCCGGGCGGACGTACCGCGCCACGCGGTCCAGGTCGGCCACCCACGCCTCGGCGACCAGCACCCGGTCGCCGGGGTGCTCCTCCAGCAGCCGGCGCCAGGCACGGTAGATCTCGTGCACGCCCTCCTGGTCGCGGGCGGGGTGCGGCCGGCCGTCGGCGTCGACGCCCTGCACCCGCAGCGGGCCGTGCCAGTCCGGCATCGCGGGGTCCTTGACCAGCCCCGAGGCGACGTCGACCCGGAAGCCGTCGACGCCGCGGTCCAGCCAGAACCGCAGCACGTCCTCGAAGTCGGCGCGCACCTCGGGGTGGTCCCAGTTGAGGTCGGGCTGCCGGCGGTCGAAGACGTGCAGGTACCACTGCCCCGGTCGGCCGTCGGCCTCGACGACCCGGGTCCAGGCCGCGCCGCCGAACGCGCTGGACCAGTTGGTCGGGGGAAGCTCACCGCCGTGGCCGCGCCCGTCCCGGAAGACGTATCGCGCGCGCTCGGGGCTGCCGGGCGGGCTGGCCAGGGCCGCTGCGAACCAGGGGTGCTCGTCGCTGGTGTGGTTCGGGACCAGGTCGACGATGACTTTCAGGCCCAGCTCGTGCGCCCGGGCGAGCAGGGCGTCGGCGTCGGCGAGGGACCCGAAGAGCGGGTCGACGTCGCGGTGGTCGGAGATGTCGTAGCCGGCGTCGGCCTGCGGCGAGGGGTAGAACGGCGAGAGCCACACCGCGTCGACGCCCAGCTCGACGAGGTGCTCGAGGCGGGCGGTGATGCCGGGCAGGTCGCCCACCCCGTCGCCGTCGGCGTCGGCCCATGAGCGCGGGTAGATCTGGTAGATCACGGCGTCCCGGTGCCAGGAGCCCGGTCCGGGGTCGGCGGGGTGGACGAGGCGTGCTTCTGTCGTCTGGGGCCCGGTCACGGTCACCCAGTCTGCCGCGCCGGTCCTACGCTGGCGCGATGAGCGAGAGCAGCACCCCACCCGAGCTCGTCGAGATCGCGCACGCCTGCTTCGACTTCGCCCGTGCGGGCGACGCGGCGCGCCTCGGGGCGTACGTCGACCGCGGCGTCCCCGCCGACCTGACCGACGGCCACGGCAACACGCTGCTGATGCTCGCGGCGTACCACGGGCACGCCGACACGGTGACCGCGCTGCTCCGGCGCGGGGCCGACCCCGACCGGCTCAATGACCGGGGTCAGTCCCCCCTGGCGGGAGCCATCTTCAAGGGTGAGGACGAGGTGGTCGCCGCCCTGATGGCTGCGGGCGCAGACCCGGACGCCGGCGCCCCGACGGCCCGGGCCACGGCCCAGATGTTCGGCCGCACCGACCTGCTGCACGGATAGCGAGGCAGCCGGCCGTCGTGGCCTGACGGGGTCGACGCCCTCGTGGGGCGCCGACCCGGGAGGTCAGCCCTTGCGGGCCGGCTCCGCCTGACGGTCCGTGGACTCGTCAGAGCTCGTGGCGTCCTGGCCCTCGGCAGGCTTGGCCTCGGCAGGCTTGGCCTGGGGCGCGGTCTGGCGCTCGATGACCTGCGTGGCGTGCGGGTCAACCTCGACCTGCTGCTCGGCCTTGGCCGGAGCCGGAGCCTGAGCCGGGGCCGGGGCCTCGGTGGCCTCCTCCAGCGCGGCGGGCAGGGAGACGCCGCCGAGGGTGGCGAGCATCTGGCGCACGTTGGTCAGCTGGGCGTTGATCGAGTCGCGGCGCTGCGTGGCGGCGGCCAGCTCGCGCTCGGACTCGGAGCGGATGCGCTCGGCGCGCGACTTGGCCTCGCTGACGATGAGCTCGGCCTGGGCCTGGGCCTGCTCGAGCTGGCGCGTCGCCCGGGCCGAGGCCTCCTTGGCGGCGGCGTCCGACTCGCGGCGCGTCTGCTCGATCTGCTCCTGCATGGCGGCGAGGTCGCGCTCGGCCGCGGCGGAGCGCTCCTTGAACTCCTCGGCGGCCTTCTCGCGACGCTCGGCGAGGGTGGTCTCGAAGTCGGTGGCCGCCTTGGCGGACTTGGCGCGCTGCTGCTCGTAGATCGCCTCGGCCTCCTCACGGCGGGCGGTCGCGTCGCGGTCGGCCTCGTCGAGGACGTTCTCGGCCTTGCGCTTGGCCTCGGCCACGAGCTGGGCGGCCTGGGCCTCGGCCCCGCTGCGGACCTCGGCGGCGTGGGCCTCGGCGTCGGCCTTGACCCGCTTGGCCGTGGCCTCGGCGTCCTTGCGCTGGGCGGCCGCGTCGGCGGTGGCCTCCGTACGCATCTGGACGGCCTCCTGGTTGGCCAGGGTCAGGATCTCGCCGACCCGCTCACCGAGGTCGGCGAACGTCGGGGCCGAGGGTGCCTCCTGCTTGGCCTGGGCCCGGCCCTGCCACTTCTGGGCCTCGTCCGCGAACCGCTCGGCGCGCTCGGCCTGGCGGGTCGCGTCGGCGCGGGCGCTCTCGAGCGCAGCGGTCAGCGAGCGGAGGTGCTCCTCGACCTGCGAGGGCTCGTAGCCGCGGAGGACGGTGCGGAACTGCGTTGAGTCAGTCATGACCTTCTCTTTGTCATTCTTCGGGGGAGGGGCGGGGTCAGGCGGGGTCGTCGGGGTGGGAGGCGCGGTGCCGGCGACCGGCGAGCCGCTCGGCCAGCGTCAACGGCCGCGCCGTCGGTGCGGCTGCCGGCACGGGGGCCGGTGCCGGGGTGGCCGCCACGGGGGCGGGCTCGGGGTGCGGCTGGGGGGCAGGCACCACTGGGATCAGGGTCGGGATGGTGCGGTCGGACGGCTCCGGATCGGTCACCGGCCGGCTCGGGGAGCGGCGCACCAGGGCCGCGAGCAGCGCCGCGCCCGAGGTGTCGACGTCCTCGGCCGGGGTGTCGGCCGGGGCCGCGTGACCAGGGGTGCTGGTGCCGGCCGCGACACCGCGCTCGGCGGTGCTGTCGGCCGCCGCAGGAGCGGGGGCGTGGTGCGGCTCGCGGATGACCTGCGTGGCCTCCGGGACTGGTCGCTGCGGCGTCGGCTCGTCCTGCAGCGTCGCCCCGGCCGTCATCCACGGCGAGGTCACCCGCACGGTGGGGTCGAGGCGCAGCGGGCGCGCCTGCGGCGTCTTGCCGTATGCCGCCGCCTCACGTGGGGTCGGCTCGGCCTCGGGCGTCGCCTCGTCGGGGCGGTCCGACTCAGGCGTTGCCTCGTCGGGACGGTCCGACGTGGTGACGACCGACGCCTCCGTGGCCGCCTCGTCGCCGACGTCGCGCGGCGACTCCTGCGCCGGGACCTCAGCGGCCGGCAAGTGCTCTTCCCGGGCCACCTCGTCCCCGGCCTCGTCGGTGGCGGCGGCCTCGACGGGCTCGGCCTCGAACGGTTCCGCTTCCACGTCCTGGGACTCGGGTTGTGCAGGGACGTCCTGCGGCTCGGCAGGCTCGTCGGCGACCTCGTCCGCAGGATCCTCGGTGGACCAGTCCGCGGGCTCCTCGGCGGCAGCGTCAACGGGAGCGTCATCCCCCGCCTCACCGGCCTCGTGGTCGTCGGCCGGCTCGGCGGACTGCTCCTCGTCCGGCTCGGCGACATCCTCAACCAGCGGCTCGGGGATCTCCTCGAGGGGCTGCTCAACCGGCGCGGGGTCGCCGGGCGGGAGGGCCAGGGCTGCGAGGGTGGTCCGCTCCGGCACGGCGAGCGCCTCGATGACGCCGGACAGGCCGCCGAGCTCCTGGGCTATGGCGTCGCGGCGCACGGTCAGCTTCTCGACCTCGCTGCGAGCGTCCTCCAGCGCGCGACGGGCCTGCCCGCGCAGGTCGTCGGCCTCGTCCCGTGACTCGGTGAGGATCCGCGCCGCGTCCTCCCGGGCAGCACGGCGGATCTCCCGCGCCTCGCGCTGGGCGCGGCCGACGTCCTCGGCCGCGCTCTCGCGCAGGGCGCGCGCCCCGGACTCGGCGTCGGCCAGCCGGCGGTCGGCCCGCTCGGTGCGCTGGGCGGCCAGGTCGGTGGCGTCCTTGAGCAGCCGGGCGGACTGCTCCTCGGCGTCGTCGATGAGCCGGGCCGCGTCGGCGGAGGCGAGCTCGAAGGAGGCCTGGGCCTCGCCGGCGAGCTGCTCGGCCTGACGCTCCGCCGCCGCGATGCGCCGCTCGGCCGTGTCCTGGGCCGACTTCAGCGACAGTGCGGCGCGCTCGCGGACCTCGGCGATGATCCGCTCGGCCTCGGCGTGCGCCTCGGCCTTGATCCGGCCGGCCTCGGCCTCCGCCCCGGCCAGCAGGTCCTCGACGGTCTGCTTCACCCAGGCGGTCTGCTCGGCCGCCTCGGCCATGGTCTCCTCGGCCGCGGTGTGGGTCTCCTCCAGCTGGCGCTGGCACTCGTCGCGGACCCGCTCGGCCTCGGCCTGGGCCTCGTAGCGCAGCCGGGCCGCCTCGCGGGCGGCCTCCTCACGCGTGTCGTGGGCCTGCGCCTCGGACTGCCCGCGCAGCTCGGACGCCGCGCGCTCGGCGGAGCCGCGGATCTCGTCGGCGGCCACCTGAGCCTCGTGCAGCCGGCGCTCCTCCTCTGCGGCGAGGTCAGCCCGGGCGGCCTGTGCCGAGCGCTCGGTCTCCTCGCGGACCTGCTCGGCCTCGCGGCGGGCATCGACCACGGACCGCTCGGCCTCGTCGACGACGCGGCGGGCCTCCTCCCGCGCCTGCGAGCGCAGGGTGTCGGCCTCCTCACGGCTGTCCCGCTCGAGCTCCTCGGCCGCACGCTGGGCCACGTCGTTGACCAGCGCTGCCTGGTCGGCGGCGTCGGCGACGATCTGCCGGGCCTCCTCGCGGGCATCGTCGAGCATGGCCTGGCGCTCGGCGTTCAGCCGCTGCGCCTCCTCGCGGGCACGGGCCCCGGCGCGCTCGAGCTCGGCGACCTCCTCGCGCAGCCGGGAGGCCTCGGACCGCAGGGACTCCGACTCCTCGTGGGCGGTGCGCCGCACCTCGTCGGCCTCGTCGCGCGCGCGTGCGCGAAGCTCCTGGGCCTCAGCCTCCACCTGCGCCATCAGCAGGTCGACATGCTCCTGAGCACGGGAGAGCAGGTGCACCGCGGGATCGACGCCCATCTGGTCCATCAGGGTCGCTCCGCAGGGTGTGGGGTGAGGATCGCCGGGAATAGTCTCAAACCGTCGCAACCCCGACAAGGGCGGGTCTCACATCGGAGCACACGCCTCAGCTGACCTCGTTCAGGCCCTTGGGCCGGTGTCCCGCGGACTCGGTGTAGTAGCGCGCGGCCTTGCGGGTCGCCAGCAGGCGCGCGACACCCACGACGGCACCGGACGCGACCGCCCAGCCGACCGCCTCGGGCCACGACACCTCGGGGTCCTCCGGGTTGGCCGGAGGCTCCTTGCCGGTCGCCGTCTTCCAGGCCGCCGTGACCAGCTTCTTGGCCACGATGCCGGCCCCGACGGCGGCACCGGTGCCGAGGACCTTCCATGCCACTGCGCCCACGCCGAACCTCCTCGATGGTCGGGCCTTGCAGACCTCGAGCCTGTCACGCCCACGGGTGTACCGTCATCTGCAGAACGACAGGGGAGCGCCCTGAGCGCTGAGAGTGCGGTTCGCCGCAGACCCTCGAACCTGCTCCGGTTAGCACCGGCGAAGGGAGTCGGGAAATCTCAGGTGCGTGCCCGGCATACCTGCGTGTGGCACGCCAGACGCCGGTATGCCGGGTGCGCACCTCCCCGAGGTATCCACAGGACACCACGGGAGAAGGAACACCACCCATGACCACGCACCAGACCCCGGTGGGCGCCGTCGCGTCCGCCCGCACCACCATCCCCGCCTCGGGCCGGCTCCTGGCCTGGCGGGGTGTCGACCTGCTGACCGCCGCGATGCTCGCGGTGGCCTTCGGCGTCGTCTTCTGGGGGTTCGACACCGTCGTCTACCCCCTCATCAGCACCGCCACGGCCGGCTTCCCGCCCGCCGGTGAGCTCTCGCTCGGCGTCTGGCTGGTCCCGGCGGTCGTCGGCGGCCTCGTCGTGCGCCGCCCCGGCGCCGCGCTGTTCACCGAGCTCGTCGCCGCCAACGTCGAGCTGTTCCTCGGCAACAAGTGGGGCATCGCGGTGCTCCTCTCCGGCGTGCTCCAGGGCCTGGGCGTCGAGCTGGTGCTCGCCGCCGTCCGCTGGCGCCGGTTCGGCCGGGTCGTCGCGGCCCTGGGCGGCGCGCTCGCGGCCGTGCTGGAGATCGTCGGCTACGAGTGGTGGTCCTACGTGCCGGACTACTCGCCGACCTGGAAGGTGCTCTACCTGCTCTTCGGTGTCGTCTCCGGCGCGCTCGTCGCCGGTCTCGGCGGTTGGGCGCTGGTCCGTGCCTTGGCCCGCTCCGGCGCGCTCAACGCGTTCCCGCCCGGTCAGGAAGTCCGTGAGCACCACCTCTCCTGACCGTCTCGGCACCCCGGTCGCCGCAGGCTCGCGGGTCGAGGTCGACCGGCTCACCTGGCGTCCGTTCGGGCGGCGCGAGCCTGTGCTGGCCGACCTGTCACTGACCCTCGAGCCCGGCGAGCGCATGCTGCTCGCCGGGCCGAGCGGCTCGGGCAAGTCGACGCTGCTGCGGGCCCTGGCCGGTGTGCTGACAACGACCGAGTCCGGGGACCTGACCGGCTCGGTGCTGGTGGACGGGGCCCCGCCGGCCGGTGCCGCGGTGGGCCTGCTCGTGCAGGACCCCGCGGACGCCTCGGTGGCCGGACGGGTCGGGCGCGACGTGGCGTTCGGCCCGGAGAACCTCGGTATGCCGCGCCCCGCCATCTGGGCCCGGGTCGCCGACGCGTTGCGCTCGGTGGGGTTCCCGCACGGGGTGGACCGGGCCACCAGCGCCCTCTCCGGCGGGGAGGCCCAGCGCCTGGCCCTGGCCGGGGTGCTCGCCCTGCGGCCCGGCCTGGTGCTGCTGGACGAGCCCACCTCGATGCTCGACCCGTCGTCGGCGGCCGTGGTGCGCGCGGCCGTCCTGGACGCGGTGGTGGATGCCGGCGCGACCCTGGTGCTGGTGGAGCACCAGGTCGAGCCGTGGCTGGACCTGGTCGACCGTGTCGTCGTGCTCGACGGCTCGGGCACGCGGTGCGCCGACGGCCCGGTGCGGGCGACGCTGGCCGCCGAGACGACCTCGCTGCTCGCCCGCGGGGTCTGGGTGCCAGGGGAGGGAGCGCCCTCACCGCTTCCCGTCGACCCGGGGCTGTGCGCCCCCGTCGGCGCGGCGCCGGCGGTCGAGGACGCACTGGTCGAGGCGTCGTCGGTCACCGTGACCCGCGCGCCTCGCGCTGGACTGGGCGTGCCGGAGCAACCGGGCGGGCCGGTGCTGGCGCTCGCGGAGGTCACGGCCGGTGTGCGCCCGGGCGAGGTCGTGGCCGTGACCGGACCCAGCGGCGCGGGCAAGACCACGCTGACCGGCCTGCTCGCCGGGCTGGAGGCTCCCACGACGGGGTCGGTGGTGGCCGGCGCCTCGCTGCGTGCGGCGCGACCGGCTCCGGGGGTAGCCCCTACCCGGGTGGCCGGCGCTGCGGCCGTGGCGCCGGAGCCGGCCACCTGGGGCTCGGCCGAGCTCGCGGCGAGGGTCGGCTGGGTGCCGCAGCAGGCCGAGCTCGCCGTCGTCGGGCGCACGGTCCGTGACGACGTGCTCGCAACCGCCCGGCGCCTCGGGCAGGACGAGGCCATGGCCGCGGCCAGGGCCGACGGCCTGCTGGACACCCTCGGGCTCGCCCACGTCGCGGGCGCCGACCCCCACCACCTCTCCGGCGGGGAGATGCGCCGGCTCGCCCTGGCCGGTGCCCTCGCCCACGGGCCCGCGGTCCTCGTGCTCGACGAGCCGACGGTCGGCCAGGACCGTCTCACCTGGGCCGCCGTGGCCGGCGTGGTGCTCGCCGCGCGGGACGCCGGCCTGGGCGTGGTCGTCGCCACCCACGACCCGCACCTCGTCGCGGTCGCCGACCGCGAGGTGCGGCTCACCCCGGCAGCTGCTCCGGCCCCCACACCGGCAACCAGCTCTGCCGCCACCCCGGCCACCACACCGGCAACCAGCTCTGCCGCCACCCCGGACGCCACTCCGGCTGCCGCGAGGACACGCGAAGCTGCCCGGGGGGCCGGCCGGTGGGGCGGCCTCGCCGCACGGAGCGGTCCGCTGTCGGTACTGCTCGCCTCGGCCCTGCTCCTGGCCGGCGCCCCGTTCATCCGTGACCTGCGCACGGCGCTGGTCGCGCTGGCGGCGGAGCTGGCGCTCGCCCCGTTCGTGCTGGGCCGCACCCACACCCCGCTGCGCTCCCTGGCCCCCGGGCTGCTCGCCGTCGTCTCGGTCGGCTTCTCCAACTGGCTGCTCAGCGTCGACCACTCCTGGGCCTCCGGTGCCACCGCCGGGCTCCGGGTCGCGTTCTTCGTGCTCCCCGGGGTGGCCCTCGCCGCCCGCATTGACCCCTCGGCGCTGGGCGACCACCTGGCCCAGCGCGTGCACCTGCCGGCCCGGCCGGTCATCGCCGCCGTGGCGGCCCTGCAGCGGTTCGACGCCCTCGGCAGCACGTGGGACCAGCTGGCCAGGACCCACCGGGTCCGCGGCCTGGCCCCGGGGCGTTCCCCGGTCGCCCGCGCCCGCCACCTCAGCGCGCTGACCTTCGCGCTGCTGGTCCAGACCCTGCGTCAGGCCGGGCGCATGGCGGTGGCGATGGAGGCCCGGGGCTTCTCCCGTGGCGGGGGCCGGACGTGGGCCGAGGCTGCGCCGTGGACCGCGGCCGACACGGCGATGACCGCGCTGGGACTGGCCGTGGCCGGCATACCGGCGCTGGTGTCCCTGCTCGGCTGAGCCTCGGAGGGATCCCGTCCCGGAGACACGCCCGGGTGCGGGAACATTCGCTCGGCGGACGAAGTTGAGCCGAGTAGACGCAAGTTTGCGGAGCGCGAGTTTGACAAGACCGGGCGCTTCCTCGCAGATTGAGCGTCAGGCACTCAAGGCTTTGAACCACCCGTTCAGCACCCAGCTCGACCCTCAGGAAGAGGAGAACCACCATGGCTCGTGCGGTCGGCATCGACCTCGGCACCACCAACTCCGCTGTCGCCGTCCTCGAGGGCGGTGAGCCCACGATCATCGCGAACGCCGAGGGTGGCCGGACCACCCCGAGCGTCGTCGCGTTCGCCAAGAACGGCGAGGTGCTCGTCGGCGAGATCGCCAAGCGCCAGGCGGTCACCAACGTCGACCGGACCATCCGCTCGGTCAAGCGCCACATCGGCACCGACTGGAAGTCCGCCGACATCGACGGCAAGCAGTACACCGCGCAGGAGATCAGCGCCCGAGTGCTGCAGAAGCTCAAGCGCGACTCCGAGGCCTACCTCGGCGAGCCCGTCACCGACGCGGTCATCACCGTCCCGGCGTACTTCGACGACGCCCAGCGCCAGGCCACCAAGGAGGCCGGCGAGATCGCGGGCCTCAACGTCCTGCGCATCATCAACGAGCCGACCGCGGCCGCGCTGGCGTACGGCCTCGACAAGGGCAAGGAGGACGAGCTCATCCTCGTCTTCGACCTCGGTGGCGGCACCTTCGACGTGTCCCTCCTGGAGGTCGGCAAGGACCCCGAGGACGGCTTCTCCACCATCCAGGTCCGCGCCACCAACGGCGACAACCACCTCGGTGGTGACGACTGGGACGAGCGCATCGTCAAGCACCTGCTGACCACGGTGAAGAACAACACCGGCGTCGACCTGGCCAACGACCGCATCGCGATGCAGCGCCTGCGTGACGCCGCCGAGCAGGCCAAGAAGGAGCTCTCCTCCTCGAGCAGCACCAACATCAGCCTGCAGTACCTCTCGATGACCGAGAACGGCCCGATCCACCTCGACGAGACGCTGACCCGCGCCCAGTTCGAGAAGCTGACCGCCGACCTGCTCGAGCGCACCAAGGCCCCCTTCCACCAGGTCATCAAGGACGCCGGCATCTCGGTCAGCCAGATCGACCACGTCGTGCTCGTGGGTGGCTCGACCCGCATGCCCGCCGTCTCCCAGGTGGTCACCGAGCTGACCGGCGGCAAGCAGCCCAACAAGGGCGTCAACCCCGACGAGGTCGTGGCCGTCGGCGCCAGCCTGCAGGCCGGTGTCCTCAAGGGTGAGCGCAAGGACGTCCTGCTCATCGACGTCACCCCGCTGTCCCTGGGCATCGAGACCAAGGGCGGCCTGATGACCAAGCTCATCGAGCGCAACACGGCCATCCCGACCAAGCGCTCCGAGGTCTTCAGCACCGCCGACGACAACCAGCCGAGCGTGCTGATCCAGGTCTTCCAGGGTGAGCGCGAGATCGCCCAGCACAACAAGCCGCTGGGCACCTTCGAGCTGACCGGCATCGCCCCCGCGCCGCGCGGCGTGCCGCAGATCGAGGTCACCTTCGACATCGACGCCAACGGCATCGTGCACGTCTCCGCCAAGGACCGCGGCACCGGCAAGGAGCAGTCGATGACGATCTCCGGCGGCAGCGCGCTGCCCAAGGAGGAGATCGAGCGCATGGTCAAGGACGCCGAGGCGCACGCCGCCGAGGACCACAAGCGCCGCGAGGAGGCCGAGGCCCGCAACACCGCGGAGCAGCTGGTCTACTCCACCGAGAAGTTCCTGGCCGACAACGGCGACAAGATCCCGGCCGACGGCCGTGGCGACGTCGACACGGCGCTGGCCGACCTCAAGGACGCCCTCAAGGACGGCTCCGGCGCCACGCCGGAGGACATCTCCGCCAAGACCACGAAGCTGTCCGAGGAGTCCCAGAAGCTCGGCACCGCGATGTATGCCGCGGCGCAGGCCGAGGGGGAGGGCGCCGGTTCCGCCGGGGCCGGTGCCGGTTCCGCCGACGGCCAGCACGCGCACGCCGCCGCTGACGAGGACGTCATCGACGCCGAGGTCGTGGACGACGAGACCGAGAGCAAGAAGTGATGTCGGAGCACGACAACACCACCGCCGCGGGGCCGGAGCCATCCGGCCCC